>CAMGSK010000015.1 GCA_946061795.1 uncultured Elusimicrobium sp. | reverse complement strand
CTCCGCCGTCAATTTCGGCGTAAATCCACTCCACCAGCTCCCAAAAATCCGCCGCCGCCATGATAAACACAATGCCGAAAAAAGCGGCAAATTTAAAGGAGGGGACGATTTTCTTTTTCCACAAAAACTCGCTGACCAAAAATCCGCTTAGTCCGATGGTGAAATGCGCGACGCGGTCAAAATGGTTTCGCTCAAATCCAAACAACTCAGTGACGTAATCAAAGGGAACGCGCTCAAAGGTATAATGCGCCCCGATCAGTTGCAGAAAGCAAAACAGAAACATCAGAAAATAGGCCAAATTGGAAAACTGAAATTTCTTGTACGTGCACGTCAATAAGGCCATAAACGCAAAAGCGGTCAGAAATTCGGTCCACCACACCTGCATATTATACGGTGAACAGGCGGACCAAACGGTCTCTGCCGCCAGAATCAGCAAAAGCAACAACGGGAATTTATTATTTTTGTTCATCATAAATATTATAAATAATATCTCCCGGTCTCCGCTCAAGAGAGGAAGACGGTTTATTTTTCATCGGCAGGGGAGGCACAGCACTCCCTAAGTGTTTTCAGCAGAGCCTGTACGTCTATGGGTTTTGCGATGTGTCCGTTCATTCCGCAGCGAAGCGCTTCTTTTTTGTCTTCTTCAAATGCGTTGGCCGTCGTGGCGATAATGGGAATGGAAGCGAGTTCTTTGTCATGGAGCTTCCGAATGCGCTTGGCCGCCTCATAACCGTTCATCACAGGCATTTGGATGTCCATCAGCACCGCTTGGAAATCCCCGGGTTTGGAAGCGCGCAGCGCGTCCACCGCCAGCTGCCCGTTGCCGACCACCGTCACGGAAAAACCCGCCTCTTCCAGAATGGCTGACGCAATTTCTTGGTTTAACTCATTATCTTCCGCCAACAGAATATGCCCGGCGTGGGGTGGGTGGGAAGTCTGTGCGGCCTGCGGGGCCGGTGCATCAGAGCGGATAACGGAACTCAAACACCGCCGGATTTCCGAAAAAAACAGCGGCTTGCCGCAAAAAACACCCAACCCGGCTTTTACCGTTTCATCCTCTGTATCGGCCCGGTCACATTCGCCGAGGATAACCACCGGAATCTCTTTTTTCAGTTCCTTGCGTATTTGACGCGCCGCTTCGGCTCCGGTCATATCCGTTAATTGGCAGTTGATAAGACAGACCCCGTAGCGGTCATTCTGCAGAACGGACTGCCGGGCGCGCAAAACAGCTTCTTGGCCGGACAGCGTCCATTCCGCTCTCAGCCCTAACTGCCGGAGCATAGAAAGCGCGTTGCTGCAAGCAGTTAAATCTTGGTCCACAACCAAGGCCCGCATATTTTGCATTTCCGGGATATCTTGGAGCGGCTGAACGGCGGTATTTAAACGCATGGGCAGACAGACTACACATTCCGTTCCCACCCCTTGTGTGCTTGTGACCGTAATCGTCCCATTCATCAGTTCTACAATATTTTTTGTGATGGCCATGCCCAGTCCCGTGCCTTGGACTCCGCTTAGGGTGGAGTTTTTTTCCCGTTCAAACGGTTCAAAAATGCGGGAAACAAATTCTTGGCTCATACCGATGCCCGTGTCCGTAATATGAAACTCGTAATTTCCAAATCCGGCGGGAGCGCCTGTTTTTTCCAATAATTTCAGGCAAATTTTTCCTCCTATTCCGGTATATTTAACGGCGTTGCTGAGCAAGTTTAACAAAATCTGGTTGATACGCAGGCGGTCGCAGAATACGTTTTCATGACGTATATCCACGGCTTCTATATGCAGTTCCTGTTGTTTGGAGCTGAGGTTTGCCTGCATGATATTGCGCAAATTCTGCAGGATGTCCGGCAGAGAACAGCTATCCTCTTCCAAACGGATTTTACCGCTCTCAATATGGCTCATATCCAGCACGTCATTGATGAGACTGAGAAGATGCGTGCCGGAGGTCATGATTTTGTGCAAATATTCTTCCACCAGTTCTTTTCGGTCCATGCGTTTGAGAGCCAAGGTAGTAAAACCAATAATGGCGTTCATGGGCGTGCGGATATCATGGGACATATTGGAGAGAAAAGTGCTTTTGGCTTTGTTAGCCCGGTTTGCCTGGGCCAAGGCATCTTCCAAAAGAGCGTTCTTTTCCCGGTCCCCGCGCGTTTCTTCGTCAATGCTGCGCAAGCCGATTACCACGTCGTGGCTCTGGTTCCACTCTCCTGCTCTGGAAGCTTTGATCTGGCAATAAAACGTCCGGCCGAAGCGTACTATGCGGTAGTTCAGAGAACAAATCAGTTTTTCCGATAAAATCTTCTCCAAATTTTCCCGGGAAACAAATTGGCGAAAAGTTTCTCTGTCCTCTTGGTGTACGCATGCGTTGACATAACGCTCCATGGCGGCTTTTAAGGACAGCTTGCCGGAAAAAAAGGGTTTTAAAACGGCGTTTTCCGCTCCGCTGATCCGCAAAGTTTTGCCTTTTCCCGTTTCTAAATCAAAGTGGCAAACCACATTATATTCCACGCTCAAAGCATAAATCAGGGCCATTTGGCGTCTTTCCGCTTCTTTACGTTCCCGGTCTTTTTGAAATTTTTGGGCGGTGCAGTCCAGCAGATAGCGTTGGTAAAAGAGTTTTCCTTTTACCTTTACCAATTTGATGTTGCCCATGACATAGAGTATTTTCCCGTCTTTGTGCCGGACACGGTATTCAACGTCGGAAGCGTCTCCGGGATTTTTCAAAGAGGTAATTTTTTCTCTCAGTTTGGGTTTATCTTCATCCAAGACGGACTGGGCAATCATATTAAATCCGTCTTGCTTCATGGCTTCCAGGGACGGATAACCCAATATTTCCAGCGCGGCGCGGTTAATACTGACGACTTGAGCGCCGTCCAAAGAGTGAAACATTATGCCGCAGTCCATGGTGGTGAATAAGGTTTCCAAGGTTTGGTTTTTATGGAGAATCTCCTGCGCATAGGTCCGTTCCTGAGTGACGTCTATGGCGATACCGGCCGTGCCCATCACGCTTCCGTCCAAGTCATAAAGGGGGGATTTGTAAGTGGTAAGAATCCGTGAACCCTGACTGGTTTGAATGGTCTCTTCGGCTGAGCAAGTTTGACGCGTCTTCATTACCAGCTGTTCTGATTTTATGCACGCGGGATCATCCTGTTCCACGTTCCAAATATACGCATGGTCCTTTCCTTCCACATCGGCTTTGGGTTTTTTAACCATCCGGCAGAAAGCATCGTTGACTTTTTGATGAATACCCTGTTTGTCTTTGTACCAGATTAAATCGGGGCTGCTGTTAATCGTACAGTTCAAATATTGATCAATTAACCAAAAATCCTTGTCGCGTTTGCAGTCGTGCTGCCACCGGGAAAAGCGGAAAAGGAGCTCGGATTCAGACATGGGGAAAGTCCATACGTCCGCCAGCCCGTCCCGGACGGCTCCCAGCTCTTCCCATTGCTGCGGCGTAATCATGACTATCAACTGTGCTTCCGGGCGTTTTCCCCGCAGGATGTCGGTTGTTGTCTCGGCCGCATTCCGCCCGCGCAAATCAGCTATCGTCAAATCGGCTTTTTCCAACAAATGCTGCTGTATGCGCCCGCTTTCCAAAAATTCATGGGAAAACGCAGGAAGCGGGGCCGCTTTCTTCAAGATTTGAAATAATCCCGGTTCCCGGCTTATAAAATAGAAGCGCACATGACAGTGATACATACGAATCCGCCTTTTCTTTTCATTAAAAAACCCGGCGCTTGCCGCGCACGGGAATTTTTAAATTTCTACGGAGAGGGAGGGATTCGAACCCTCGATACGGGAATTAACCCGTATAACGGTTTAGCAAACCGCCGCTTTCGGCCTCTCAGCCACCTCTCCAAAATTTTGTTTTTTCGTCTAAAGTTTCCTTTGGACGTATATATTATAACAAAATTTTATTGCTTTTTTCTAAACTTCCTTGCCGCGCAAAAAGAATTATTTGTCGGCCAAGCGGGAAAAATTACTGTATGTGACGAATTTTTCCTCATAGGCGATAAACGCTTCCTGCAGAATTTTAATGGCGGTTTTTTTGTCAAAGATTTTTTCCACCACGACGGTTTTGTTTTCCAGTTTCTTGTAATCTTCAAAGAAGCTCATGGTTTCCGAAATCAAGTGCTCGGGCAGCTGGGACACGTCGGTATAGTGGCTGACGTTGGGGTCTCCCTGGGCCACACCGATAATTTTGTCGTCGGCTTCTCCGTTGTCCAACATGCGCATTACGCCGATGATGCGCGCCGGGACGATGCACATGGGCACCACTTCCGCTTGGGACAAAATCAAAATGTCCAGCGGGTCTTTGTCCGCTCCGTAGGTGCGGGGGATAAATCCGTAATTGGCCGGGTAATAAACGGAAGAATACAGCACGCGGTCTAAACGCAGCAGGCCGCTGGCTTTGTCCAGCTCATACTTGGCGCGGGTGCCTTTCGGAATTTCAATAATGCCGTTTACAACGTAAGGCAACGTGTTTTTGTCGCCCGGAGAGACGTGGTGCCAGGGGTTAAAATTAGCAAACATAGGTTCCTCTTCAGTGGGATAAGTTGCTTATATTATAGCAGTCTTGACAAGATTTGTTGCGCCCGCTCCGGCCAAAACGCTCCCGCCGTCCGACAAAAAAGGTACAATAAACCATAGATTCTTTTTAGGAACCCACAAACACATGCAAAAAACACGGCGGAACTGGCTGATTACGGGCGGTGCGGGATTTATCGGTTCCCATTTGGTCAAGGAACTGGTCCGGGCCGGCCAGCGCGTCTGCGTATTGGACAATTTTTCTTCTTCCTCAAAGGAGAATTTATCTTCCGTGCTCCGGGACATCCGTCTGCAGGAAGGGGATATCCGCTCCTTGCCCGCCTTGCTGGAAGCGGCGCGGGAAGCGGACGTCATCTTACACCATGCGGCCTTGGTGTCTGTGCCGAAATCTCTGCAAAATCCCCAGGAAACGGCGGAAATCAACATTCAAGGCACCCAAAATGTTTTAGAAGCCGCCCGGAGAAACGGTGTAAAACGGGTAGTGTTCGCTTCTTCCTGCGCGGTATATGGAAACGGAACACAAATCCCTTATAAAGAAACGGCGGCGACGGATTGCCTTTCCCCGTATGCGCTGTCCAAACAGGCGGCGGAGGAATTGTGCCAGTTTTACACCCGCGTATATGGTTTAGAAACGGCGATTCTGCGTTATTTTAACGTTTTCGGCCCGGGACAGGAGGCGGACTGCGCCTATGCGGCGGTGGTCGCCAAATTCATGCAGCTGGCCCGGAGGGGAGAGCCGCTGCTTATTGACGGTGACGGCCGACAAGAAAGAGACTTTATCCACGTGGCGGACATTGTGCGGGCCAATTTGCTGGCGGCGGACAAAGCCCTCCCCGGGGAAATATACAATGTGGGAAGAGGGCAGTCTGTCTCTCTGTTGGAATTGGCCGCCGTCATGGAACGCGTATGCGGGCGTCCCCTGCAACGCCTGTTCCGCCCCAAACGCGCCGCGGACGTGCGGATTTCCCGCGCAGACATTTCCAAAATTTCCGCTTTAGGCTTCCGCCCTGCCGTATCCTTGGAAGAAGGACTTGCCTCCATGTGGACGGGCGGCGAAGTTTCCGCGTTTTAACGTCTTTTTCCGCTAATCTATATTCATTGCTAAACCCCGCCAAATTTGCTTAAATTTACTAAGCAAAAGATATATACTCTTGGCGGAGGATATCATGAAGGGCATCATTTTGGCCGGAGGTACGGGCAGCCGCCTGTATCCGGCGACGTTTGGCATATCCAAGCAGCTCATTCCCGTTTACGACAAACCGATGGTTTTTTATCCTCTTTCCGTGCTGATGCTGGCCGGAATACGGGACGTTCTCATCATTTCCACCCCGGCGGACCTTCCTCTCTACAAAAAACTCTTTGGAGACGGGTCTTCCTATGGTCTGCGCCTGTCTTATGCGGAACAGCCCAAACCCGAAGGGTTGGCCCAAGCGTTTATTTTGGGAGAAAAATTTATCGGATCCGACAATGTCTGCCTGATTTTAGGCGACAATATCTTCTATGGCCGCGACTTAAAGAAACTGGTGGGGGAGGCCTCCGCCCAAAAAACCGGTGCGACCGTGTTTGCTTATCACGTCAAAAATCCCCGGGCGTACGGCGTAGTGGAAATAGATGCAAACAAAAGAGCCGTTTCTTTGGAAGAAAAACCCCAGGCTCCCAAATCCAACTGGGCCGTGACGGGGCTTTATTTTTATGACAACCGCGTGGTGGAGGTGGCCAAAAGTCTGAAACCTTCCGCACGTGGAGAGTTGGAAATTACCGCCGTCAATGACTGGTATTTGAAGCGGGGAGAATTGTCCGTCCAGCTGATGGGGCGCGGTATGGCCTGGCTGGATACGGGTACCCACTCCGATTTGATTAAAGCCTCGATGTTTATTGAGGCCTTGGAAAGCCGCCAAGGGCTTAAAATCGCCTGTCTGGAAGCCATTGCGTTCAAAAACGGCTGGATCGGAGAGGATGTGCTCTTACAAAGAGCCGCTCTGATGAAAAATACGGAATACGGGGAGTATTTGCGGCGTATTCCGGAGGACATGAAAAATGGATTTTTTTAAGCCGTTTATTGAGGGACTGCTGGTGCTGACGCCCCGGGTGTTTGAGGATAAGCGCGGATATTTTTATGAGTCTTACAACCGGCAAACCCTGCTCCGCGCGGGAATCTCCGCCGATTTTGTACAGGACAATGAATCTTTTTCCGTTCAGAACACCCTGCGCGGACTTCATTTCCAGAAGCCGCCGTTTAGCCAGGCGAAGCTGGTCCGTGTATTGGAAGGAGCCGTCTGGGACGTGGCGGTGGATTTGCGCCCGAACAGCCCGACGTTTGGCAAATGGTTCGGTGTGGAGCTTTCCGGCGAAAATAAAAAACAGTTTTTTATTCCGCGCGGATTTGCCCATGGATTTTCCGTCCTCACGCCAACGGCCAAGTTCTCCTATAAGTGCGATAACTATTATAACAAGGCCTCCGAAGGGGCGGTCCGGTTTGACGACCCGGAACTGGCGGTTGATTGGAAAATAGACTTATCTAAAGCCGTTTTGTCGGAAAAAGATTTAAAAAATCCGTCTTTTGCCGCATATAAGGAACATCCATGCTTTTGATTACCGGAGCCAATGGCCAACTGGGCCGTTCTTTAAAAGATATTTTGGGAGACAATGCGCTGTACACCGACGCGGCGGAATTGGATATTACCGACGAACAAGCCGTGCTGGAGTTTGGGGACGGGCATGATTTCTCGGCAATCGTCAACTGCGCCGCATACACCAATGTGGATAAAGCCGAACAAGAGGCGGAGCTTGCCCGGAGGATTAACGCCGCAGGGCCGGCCAACTTGGCAAAATTGGCGGCGAAAAAAGAAGTTCCTCTGCTGCATATTTCCACCGATTACGTATTTGATGGCTCGGCCAACGCGCCCATTTCCGAATCCGCCGCCACCGGCCCGCTGGGCGTGTACGGACGGACCAAGCTGGAAGGGGAAAACAATGTGTTGACCTATGCGGGCACCGCCGTTATTTTGCGTACGGCTTGGCTGTACAGCGAGTATGGGAAAAATTTCTTAAAAACGATGCTGGCTCTGGGAAAAGAAAAAACAGAAATCCGCGTGGTGGCCGACCAGTTCGGCACGCCTACTTACGCCGCCCATTTGGCCCAGGCCGCGCTGCGCATTTTGCCCGCCGTTAAACCGGGAACCAAAGAAATTTACCATTTTACGGACGAAGGAACGGCCACATGGTATGATTTTGCCCACTGTATTTTAACGCAGGCGCACGCCGCCTGCCGGGTTCGTCCCATACTGACCCGGGACTATCCCACACCGGCCAAGCGGCCGGCTTTCAGCGTATTGGATAAGAACAAAATCAAACGGGATTTCGGTTTGGATTTACCCCATTGGACCAAAGGAGTGGAAGAATGTCTGAGCAAACTGTCTTAATCACGGGCGGAGCCGGGTTTATCGGTTCCAACTTTATTCCTTATTTTCTGGAAACTTTTCCTGATTGGCGCGTCATTAATTTGGATAAACTGACTTATGCGGGCAATTTGGAAAATTTAAAAGAATGCGAAAACAACCCCCGCTATACGTTTGTCCAAGGGGACATTTGTGACGCGGAGTTGGTAAACAAACTGTTTGCCGAGCACGATATCCGGGGCGTGATTCATTTTGCGGCGGAATCGCACGTGGACAATTCCATTACCGGGCCCCTGCCGTTTATCAAAACCAATATAGAAGGAACCTTTACGCTGCTGGAAGCGGCGCGCAAACACTGGATGAGCGCGCCCGGACAGGTCAAACCCGGCTATGAAAAAGCGCGTTTTCACCACATTTCCACGGATGAAGTCTATGGCACGCTGGGAGAAACAGGCCTGTTTACCGAAAACACGGCCTATGCGCCCAACTCCCCGTATTCCGCCTCCAAAGCGTCCAGCGATTTGCTGGTCCGGGCCTATCATCATACGTATGGCATGAATGTGACCACCAGCAATTGTTCCAATAATTACGGCCCCAAACAACACGCCGAAAAATTAATCCCCACCATTATCCGCAAAGCGCTTTCCGGCCAAGCCATCCCCATATACGGCGACGGAAAAAACGTGCGGGACTGGCTGTACGTGCTGGACCATTGCAAAGGCATTGCACTGGTTTGGCAAAAAGGCCGCGCGGGGGAAACGTATAATATCGGCGGGCGCAACGAGCGCAACAATTTGCAGATTGTAGAGACTATTTGCGGCATTTTGGACCAAGAATGCCCCGCAAAGGACGGAAAATCCTATAAAACGCTGGTGACGTTCGTCAAAGACCGCGCCGGGCACGACCGCCGCTACGCCATAGACGCGACGAAACTGGAAACGGAGCTGGGCTGGAAAGCGCAAGAAAACTTTGACAGCGGCATCGTCAAAACCGTCAAGTGGTATTTGGAACAACAGGCATGACACAACCCTCATCCGGCGTTTTAAACGTTTGCGTATCTTCCACGCTCAATTGGAATCCCGGGGATGACTTTATCCGGCTGGGCGTGCGCCGTTTGCTGCAAAGTACGTTAAGAACGCGGGTGAATTATTTTATATGGAACAGAAACCCGGACTTTTTTCTTAATCCCTGGTCGGATTGCCGCATGAAAGAGGGGTTTTTATCCAACTCCTGTTCGTCCGAAGATCTCCGCTATATGGACCTTTTCGTTTTTGCGGGTATTCCGGAGTGGTTCGGTCAGCCGACGGAACCTTTGTACCGGGAAATACTTTCCCGCCGCGTGCCCGCCCTCTTTTTGGGGTTGGGAGACGGCAAAGACCTCGGCACTCTTTCCAAAACGGAAAAAAGAGTTTTAAACTCGGACTTCTCTCTGTGCCTTTGCCGAAGTGTTGCGCTGGCCGAACAATTGCGCGGGGAAGGGGTTTTAAACGTCCGCGCGCTGCCTTGTCCTGCCGTGTTGTGCGCACCGGAAACCGCAGCCGCCGTGCAACCCCCAAAAGGCAAAATCGGCTTTTTGCTGCAAACGACTGATATTTCCTGCCAAAACTCACAAATTTCATTTGCGGAGGAGTTTTGGCGCCTTCCTGAAAATCCCGCGCAGGAACTGCTCTGCTCTTATATCGCGGAAGCGCGCCAAGCCGCCTCTAAAGGAAAAAGATTCCGCTACAGCTACGCGCCCGAAGATTATTTTGACCTGTATCAACATTATGACTGGATTGTGACCACCCGGCTGCACGGGGCGATATCGGCCTTGTCGGCCGGGGTGCCCGCCGTTTTGGTGCGGGCGGAAGATAACCTCCGGGTTAAAAACGCCGCGGATTTGTTTCGGGACGTGCTGCCGTCCTGTTCCTCTTTGGGTCAAGCCCTGCTGACGTGTGAAGCGGCGGACGAACTCGCCTATCGGACGCTTAGGGAAAAAATCTTGCGTTTTAAACAAGCGGCTTTTCGGGCCTATCAAGCTCCGCTGGGGGAGTTTTTCAAACGGCATTTCCCGGGGAACTGAAAAATGAATAAATTTTTACTTGACCTTAAACTGATATTTTACAAACAGGCCATGAAAGCGGCTCCTGATAAATTCCGCGTTAGGTATTACCGCAATTATGCCAAAAGATATCCTTCTGCATTCGTAAAGGGAGTTGAGAAAGAAATTCCCTATTCCTATGATTGCCACTACGAACCCGAACAAGACTACACCCGTTTGCACACAGACGTCAAAGCCATCGCCTATTATTTGCCCCAGTTTCACACGTTTCCTGAAAACGATGCCTGGTGGGGAAAAGATTTTACGGAGTGGACCAACACACGCCGCGCTACTCCGCGCCGCAGCGGGCATTACCAGCCGCGCACGCCTCACGCCGACATCGGATATTATGACTTGAGCGACGTGTCCGTCATGGCCAAACAGGCCGCCCTGGCCAAACGCCACGGCATTTACGGATTTTGTATGTATTACTATTGGTTCTCCGGCAAAAAACTGATGGAAAAGCCGCTCGACAACTTAATGGCCCGCCCGGAGATAGACTTTCCGTTTTGCCTGTGCTGGGCCAATGAAAACTGGTCGCGCAAATGGGACGGACGGGAATCCCACATCTTAATTGCCCAAAAGTACAAAAAAGAAGATCCTTTGCTGTTTATTCAAGATTTAGTCCCGTATTTAAAAGACAAACGTTATATCCGCGTCAACGGAAAGCCGATTGTTTTGGTTTATAATATCGGGCATATTCCCAATCCCGCTGAAACTTTTGAAATTTGGCGTAAGTATTGCCGGGAAAACGGCGTCGGAGAAATAGAAATTTGGGGCGTGCGCGCGTTTATGCCCTCTTTTTCCCATACCCACGGAAATCTGGTGGACCGGGAAGTGGAGTTTCCGCCGCATTTGGTTTGCAGCAGCGCTATGGTGGAACAAAAGAAAAACGCTCAGGAAGATCTTTGCCTAAACTACCGGAGCATTGTGCGGGAAGTATTAAATCCATGCCCGGTGGAAGCGGTGCCAAAAACCGCCAAACCCATAGTCAGAGGGTGTATGTTGGGGTGGGACAACACGGCACGGCACCGGGAGCGGCACGCCAATATTTATGACAAATTTTCGCTTTATATCTATTACCAATGGCTTCGCCATTTGGCCGAATACACACGCCGAAACAACCCGGTAAACGAACGCTTTCTGTTTATTAACGCTTGGAACGAATGGGCGGAAGGAACTTATTTGGAACCGGACGAAAAGTACGGCTATGCCAACATTAACGTGACGTCCCGAGCCCTGTTGGACCTGCCCTTTGATCCGCCAGTCGCAGCAGACGGGGTGGTCATCGCTTGTTTGGAAAGCATGGGCGACATCGTGGCCTGCGAACCTGTTATTGGGCAAGTGAAAAAACAGTATCCGGGCCGTCCCGTTTATTGGGCGACGAGTGCAAAATATACCGAACTTCTGCGTTTCCATCCGGATTTGGCGGGCGTCCTGCCGTTTTATACCATGGAGCAATGGATTGCTTTTCAAAACGGCTTGCCCAAAAGCGTAAAAGTGGTGGATTTGCATTTCCGCAAACGCGCGTATTATTTAAGTGATTTTAAAGTCTTTTATAATAATAACCGCGCGGATATTACGGACGAAAATTATTACTTGCACGGCAACAGCCTGCTGGAAATTTTCTCAAAAGTCGGCGGAATTCCGCCCAGTTCCGCCGCGCCGAAGTTTTATTTAAATCCAAACGGGACAAAGCTTGATTTGCCCCAAAAATACGTGGCGTTTCATACATTTTCGGCGGAAGCGGAGCGGGATTGGACGAAGCGGCATTGGCGGGAACTGGCCGCATTTTTCGCCAAAAAACACATACCCGTGGTGGAAGTGGGGACAAAAGGCGCGCTGGAGGGAGAACCGGGGTGTTTGTCCTTGACGAAAATGCATTCCTTGCAGGAAACGGCGAACGTGATTGCCGGAGCGAGTCTTTTCATCGGAATTGACTCGGGTTGGGCACACGTGGCCAACGCTCTGGGCGTGCCGGGAATTATTTTACTGGGGAAATATCGCGCGTTTGAACGTTATATGCCTTATTCCGGCAATTATCAGCAAGGGATCAATTCCAAAATCATTTACGCGGAGCCGGGCTGTCCAGCGGCATCCATTTCAGCAGCACAAGTAATGAAGGAAGCGGAAAAATTTATCGGGGCCGGAAAACGGTTGAAAACAGTTTTGCGGGGGGAATAAAACATGTACACAGCCAAGGATATAGAAGTTTTCTTTTTTGCCCATAACCGGGACGCGTTTTTGCGCCAGGCACTGGACGGATATTTAAACCAAACCGTTTCCGGGGCCCGGCTGGTGCTGCTCGCCAACGCGCCGACGGAAGAGGTAATGCAGGTGGCCCGGGACTACGCCGCCAAAGGCGTGGAAACGGTGTATGAACCGAAATCTCTAAACGTATTCGGCTGTGTGCAACGCTGCAGAGAATTGGCCTCCCGCCCCATTACCGTGATGGCCCACGATGACGACTTAATTCATCCCGCCTATTTGGAAATGCTTTTAAAAGCTTATAACCAAATACCAGAGTTAAACGTGGCTCTTTCCGCCATGGGCGTTGTGGACGGAAAACCGTTCACCTCTCACTACCATACCCGCTGTGCTGTATTTCAAAATGCTTCTGAGTTTTCCGCCTATATCTTTCTAGGAGGCCCTTTTACGTTCAGTTCCTGCAGCTACCGCACAGAAACGCTGAAAAAAGCCCCCGCACCGGATTACGCGCGCTTTGGCAAAGTGCAGGACGTCCCCTTTATGTTGGGCGCCTGCCTGGATGGACAAGCGGCCGTTTTGCAATTCCCGTTCATTAAATACCGCCTCCACCCGGACCAAGACTGCCAAACCTTTTCCACCGGTCCTACGGCGGAGCAGTGGCTGGAACTGGACCGACTCCACCAAACGCTGATGTGCAGGCAGAATGCTTCTTTGCGCCGCGCCTGGGCACTCAACGCATACCACCGCCTGCGAATAGGTTGGAGAGATTGGTGCTTGTGTGAGCATGGAAAAATGTCTTTTGCGCAATATTTGGACCGGGCGAAAAAAAAGGGTCTTTTGCCTTTTTCGGCCCGTTTGGCCGGAATTTTGCTCCGAGGGGGACTGCGAAAGCGGGCTTTGGACTTTTTTGCTCCAGATATAATTTCTCTGTAAAACCGCCGTTATTCATAAAGAGGAAAACAGGATGATGAATACGTTAACAAAAGAGCTTCAGTTCACTGTTCGGGGAGACGAAAGGGGGTCTTTGGTGGCTTTGGAAAGCCTCTGCGAACAAGTGCCGTTTGAAATCAAACGGGTCTATTATATTTTCGGCACGGACCCGGAGGCGGTGCGCGGCAAACACGCCCACCACAAACTAAAACAAGTGCTCGTCTGCGTGAGCGGCGCTTGTGACATCCGCATGGATGACGGCAAAGAACGCAAAACCGTCCGGCTGGACCATCCGGCCAAAGGCTTGTATATCGAGGGTCTGATTTATCATGAAATGTTAAATTTTTCCCGTGATTGTGTCCTGCTGGTGTTGGCCGACGCACCCTACTACGAAAAAGATTATATTCGTGACTACAATAAATATTTAGAAATCGTTAAGGAGAAAGCAAATGAAAGAACAAATTAAAGAAATATTAAAAGATGCCATTGAAGAATTAAATGAACAATTAGACGACAACGAAAAAGTGGAATTTAACGAAAATACGCGCTTTATTGGTTCTCAGGCGGCGTTGGACTCCATCAGCTTTGTCACGTTGATTTCCATTATTGAAGACTTACTTGAAGAGAAAATGGGGGTGACGGTACAGCTGGTAAATGAGAAAGCTTTTTCATCCAAAAGAAGCCCTTTCTACTCTATAGAAACCATGACGCAATATATGGAAGATTTAATCAAGGAAGCGCAAAAATGATTTTTGTTATTACCGGAACCAGCAGAGGAATCGGATTAAGCCTGGCGCAACGATATTTGGCGCAAGGGCATATAGTCATCGGGTGTTCCCGCCAAGAAGTGGAGTTCTCTCATCCAAACTATAAACACTTTTTGGTTGATTTAACGCAAGAGCAAGATATTTTAAATTTTGCCAAAAACGTCAAAAAAGAGCATCCCGTCATTGACGTGTTAATTAATAATGCGGGTATCGCCTCTATGAATCACTTTATGCTTACTCCGTTAGAAACAGCTAAAAAAGTGATGAATACAAACTTTTTTGCGCCGTTTGCCGCCACACGCGCCTTTTTGAATTGTTTAAAAAAATCATCCACTCCGCGCGTCATAAACTTCTCCACGGTTGCGGTGCCTTTTAACTTGGACGGAGAAATGGCCTATGCGGCTTCTAAGGCCGCTGTAGAAGAAATGACAAAGATTCTCGCCAAAGAATTGGCTTCTTTTAATATTACCGTTAATGCGATCGGCCCGACTCCAGTCAAAACATTTTTGACTAAAAATGTGCCGGAAGCGAAGATCCAGGGTTTGCTTGCCCGTCAGGCAATTAAACGATTTGGAGAGTTTAGCGATATCGGCAATGTAATTGACTTTTATATTAAACCGGAAAGTAATTTTATTACGGGACAAATTATTTATCTGGGAGGGGTAAATAAATAATGGATATTTCTTATTTTTTAGACAAGATGGCATCTTTTAGCGGTACGGCTGTGGTGGACAGCGGGGCGGAATATTCGTTTCAAGACATTTTGGCGGAATACGAATCCGCCAAAAGTCTATTGGAAAATAATTCTGTTCCCGACGGCGCCGTCGTATCCGTATTGGCGGATTTTAAGCCGCTGTCCATTGCAATGATTTTGGCGTTAATTCAAAAAAACGCCGTCATTGTCCCCATTGCTCCTTCCATTAAAAATTTAGAAGCTTTTTTGAAAATTTCCCAAAGTGAATATTTAATTAACTTACAAACTTCCCGTCCGACAGTTCAGGCCCGCAAAGAGGCGGTATCTCATCCTATGCTGTTAGACTTAAAACAACATGAAAAACCCGGACTTATTCTCTTTTCATCCGGAACGACGGGCGAACCCAAAGCGGCTTTACATGATTTGTCTTTGCTGTTGGAAAAATTCAAAAAGCCTGGCAAATGTTTATCCACTGTAAGCTTTTTATTGTTTGATCACATCGGCGGTTTCAATACCATGATGCACACTCTTGTAAACGGAGGAATGATTGTCACTCTGAAAACAAGAACCGCGGACGAAGTGTGCTCTTATATTGAAAAATATAAACTTCAGTTATTGCCGGCATCCCCTACTTTTATTAACCTTATTATTTTAAACAAAACATATGAAAAATATGATTTGTCTTCTTTGCAAATCATTACATACGGTACGGAACCCATGCCGGAAACCACCCTTAAAACGATGCATCGTTTGTTCCCCGATATTAAGTTAAAACAAACATATGGCGTGTCGGAAGTGGGAATTGTGCCCACTAAGTCAGAAAGTTCAGAATCTTTGTGGCTAAAACTGGGCGGGTGAGGGGTT
>CAMGSK010000014.1 GCA_946061795.1 uncultured Elusimicrobium sp. | reverse complement strand
CCGCATTCAATACAACAGCGCGCTGGGCCCCTACAAAGGCGGCATTCGTTTCCACGAAACGGTCAGTCAGGACTCATTGAAATTTTTAGCTTTTGAACAAACGTTCAAAAACTCTCTGACCACGCTGCCTTTGGGCGGCGGAAAAGGCGGCTCGGACTTTGACACGCGCGGCAAAAGCGACGAAGAAGTCATGCGTTTCTGCCATTCGTTTATCAACGAGCTTTACCACCACATCGGCTACCACACCGACGTCCCCGCGGGGGACTTGGGCTGCGGCGCGCGCGAAATAGGCTATATGTTCGGCCAGTACAAAAAGTTGACCAATGATTTCACCGGCGCGTTCACCGGCAAAAAACCCAACTGGGGCGGCAGTCTT
Source organism: uncultured Elusimicrobium sp. (assembly GCA_946061795.1). Classification (GTDB taxonomy): domain Bacteria; phylum Elusimicrobiota; class Elusimicrobia; order Elusimicrobiales; family Elusimicrobiaceae; genus Avelusimicrobium. Next base: position 15,827 of record CAMGSK010000014.1, on the reverse strand, counting down.
TTGCGGCCGGAAGCCACAGGCTACGGCGTGGCGTATTTCGCGCAAAACATGCTGGCTACGCGCGGCGACAGTCTGAAAGGAAAAACGGCCATTGTGTCCGGCACGGGCAATGTGGGCATTTACGCCATTGAAAAGCTGACGCAGCTGGGAGCCAAAGTGGTCGGATTTATGGACTACGACGGCAGCATATACGACAAAGACGGTGTGGACGCGGAGAAACTGGCGTTTCTGAAAGAGTTGGTATTCGTACGGCGCGGAAGCCTCAAAGAATACGCAGTCAAATTCCCTTCCGCCCAGTTCCGCCCGGGCAAAAAAACGTGGGATATTCCCTGCCAAATCGCCTGTCCGACGGCATGCGAAAACGAACTGCATACGGACGACGCCAAAACATTGCTTAAAAACGGCTGTATCTGTGTGACGGAAGGCTCCAACATGCCCTGCACACCGGGCGCGATAGAGGCTTTCCAACAGGCAAAAATTCTCTACTCTCCCGGCAAAGCTTCCAACGCCGGTGGCGTGGCGGTATCGGGCCTGGAAATGACGCAAAACAGCATGCGCATTTACTGGACGCGCGAAGAAGTGGACGAATATCTCCAGCGCATTATGCACAGCATTCACGACAGCTGTTTGGAGGCGGCGGAACGCTTCGGCATGAAAGGCGATTATATGGCGGGAGCCAACATCGCCGGATTTATCAAAGTGGCCGATGCGATGATTGACCAAGGTCTGGTGTAGTATTTTGTACAGCGGCCAAAAGTATAAAAATCAGCAGTTTAAGATTATAAAAATCCATTTTTGGACGAAACCAAAAATGGATTTTTATTGGTCATCCAACCGCCGCCGTAGTAGAGCTGCATTTTTCCCGGTCTGTTGCCGGGGCGTTAACTGTAAATTAAATAAATTTATTCTTGATTGATTTGCGCATAGCACCACTGATTTCCCTGAATAACTTTTGTATAATTCATATTTTTAATAATTTTACGCCATGACGCTTCCGTTTCCGGCGTGTTGCCAATAGTACATAATCCCACCAAAGCTCCCCATTGGGCCTCCCCGGCGGCCCCGGGGAACCCGCCGAATCCATGCCGCGCATACGGGCTGCTTTCCCCCCACACGATCCCCCTGGGAGAAACAACACCCCCTCCTATTAGATTCATATCTTTCCAACCTGTTTTTCCCGTAGAAGCAACCTTCACGCACTCCGCCGTACCCTCTTTTATGACGGGAAATGCGGCAGCATAATCCAAGTCCAGCAAATTTAAACAATCCGCAAAGGATCCGTTGGTCATTTTATATATTTGCTGGGCATCCCAATAACGTTTGACCCATACCAGCATTTCTGCCGTTCTGGCTTTTATTACCGACTTCTGATACTGTGGCAAGGCAACAGCTGATAGAATACCAATGATTAACACAACCACCAACAGCTCTATCAACGTAAATCCGGCGTTTTTTTCGTCGAAGAAGGGTTTTTGATAAATTTTGTTCATAAGCAAAATTTATCAAAAAAAAAAAACGAGTCAACCCCTATTAGAGTTGACCCGTTTTTACAAATCCGGCGCGGCTCCGCACAAAAGCGAAAACAGCTTACGCCTCTTTGCCTCGGGAATTTCCGCGCGCATGCATTTTATTAATTACCGCGGCTATCGCGCCGTCTCCGGTCACGTTGCACGCAGTGCCGAAAGAATCCATGGCAATATATAAAGCAATCATCAGCCCCAGCATTTGTTCGTTAAATCCCAGCATTTTTTGCAAAACGCCCAAAGAAGCCATCACCGCGCCGCCCGGCACGCCGGGGCCCGCTACAATAGACACGCCCAGCATACAAATAAATCCCGCAAATTGCCAGAACTGGATTTCTCCCCCGGTCAATAAAACAATGGCCATGGCGCAGGCGGTAATCTTAATCGTACTGCCGGACATATGGATATTGGCGCAGAGCGGTACGGTAAATCCGGCGATTTCTTCCCGCACGCCGATTTGCTGCACCTGCCGGTATGTGACGGGAATGGTGGCCGCGGAAGACGAAGTGCCCAGCGCGGTAAAATACGCGGGCAGCATGGTTTTAAGCATCTTCAGCGGGTTTTGTCCGCACACCGCTCCGGCAAGACAAAATTGAAGCAACAGTACCACCAACGTAATGGCGAAAATCAACACGATGATTTTGGCGAACACAGACAGCACGGACGCGGCCTGCCCGCAGACTGTCATCTGCAGAAAAATACCGAATACGTACAACGGAAGCAACGGAATAATGACGGAAGAAATTACGGCCTGAATGATATCGCGGAAATCATGCATTACTTTTTTGAGCGAGTTTCCTTCAATAAACGCCATACCCAGCCCCAGCGTAAACGCCAGCACCAGAGAAGACGTCACATCCATAACGGCCGGAATGGGCAGCTGAAAATACCCCGCCAGTTCCTGCGGCTGCGAAAATACGGCCAAAGACGCAGACGCGTCCAATATCCACGGATAGGCCAAAGCCGCCGTTGCAAACGTAAAAAACCCGGCGAAAAGCGTAAATCCGTACGCCAGCAGCACAGTAAAAAGAAGCAGCCGCCCCGCACTTTTGCCCAAATCGGCGATGCCCGGCGCAATCAGTCCCAAAATCAGCAGGGGAACGATAAAGCCCAAAAATTGCCCGAACAAGCCGTTAAACGTTAAAAATACGCGCGTCAGCCACTGCGGGAAAAACAACCCGCACACAATGCCCAGCACGATGGCGCACGCCACTTTGGGCAGCAGGCCCCACCGCGAAAAACTTTTCCACATATCCACCTCCGCAATTTCTTTTATTATACCAACTAAACCGCTTCCGCCTTGTATATTTGCTAAAATACGTATTATGCGCATGACCATTAACATAGACGGCGGAAGCCGCGGAAACCCGGGTCCCGGGGCGGCGGCTTACGTAATAAAAGATTCCTGCGGAAAGATTTTGTCCCAGGAAGGGCACTTCATCGCTCATTGCACCAACAACCAGGCCGAATACACTGCGCTGAGGCTGGCCTTGATAAAAGCGGCCGAACTGGGCGCAAAAGAACTGGATATTATTTCCGACTCTTTGTTATTGGTCAAACAATACTTGGGCGAATACAAAATCAAACACCCGGATTTGGCCGCGCGCATGAGCGAAATCCGTTCTTTGGCCAAGCCTTTCAAAATCAACATCCGCCACGTTCTGCGCCACTTGAACAAAGAGCCGGACGCGCTGGCCAACAAAGCGATGGATTTAAAACAGTCTGTGGGATATAATCCCATTCAAAATTTACGTCCGTTTGCCGCCGCGGAAGAAAAAGACAATACCGTCAATGGAGTGCCGGTGGAACCGGTGCGGCGAGAAGAAAAAAAACCGGCCGCCGCGGCAAAGAAAAAACAAAACAGCGTTCAACCTTCGCTGTTTGACGGATTTTAACGGAGCGGGAAAATCTTTCCCGCCCATACACGATTTGACGGCCCGGAGAACCGCCCTAGGCCTGACAGCCATGGGAGGAACTTCCGGACTCCACAGGGAAGCGCGCCACTTGAAAGGGTGGGACGTACGGGGTAAAAGCCGTACGGACGGAAAGTGCCGCAGAAAACAAACCGCCTTCGGGCAAGGGTGAAAAGGTGCGGTAAGAGCGCACCGCGCCTGCGGCGACGCAGGCGGCAGGGCAAACCCCGCGCGGAGCAAGGCCAAACATGTCCATACGTGTCCCGCGTCAGAGACAGAGTAGGCCGCTTAGAGTAATGGTTCTCACGGCTCTTCGGAGCCGACAGAATCCGGGGTATGGGCCGTCAATCCATTAAAACGCCGGGAACTTCTCGTCCCCGGCGTTTTTCTTTTCTTCAAAAATTCCCGCGCTAAATGACGTGATTTTCCTGAAGCATTTCCTTCACGTTTTTAAATACGTCGTCCACCGTAATCAGACGCATACATTTGAAGTGCCCCTTGGGACATTTGCGGCCGCCGTGCAGCGCGCAGGGGCGGCAGTCCAGCCCTTTCACTTCCAGTACGCGGTGCCCCTGCCCATAAGGGAAAAAGCCCAGTTCTTTGGTCGTCGGACCGAAAATGGCCAGCGTCGGCACGCCGAACGCGGTGGCGATGTGCATCGGGCCGGAATCGTTGGTAATAAAAAGCTTAAAATGCCCCATCAAAGCCATTAAATCGGCCAAGCTGGTTTTGCCGCACAAATTGGCGCAGTGCCCCTGGGAAAGCTGGCAGAGTTTTTCGCCCAAGTCCGCATCCGTTTTGCCGCCGCCCACCACCACGGTCTGCAGGTGGAGCTCCGTCTCAATGCGGCTGATAAGTTCCACGAAATTTTCAAACGGCCAGCATTTGGTCGCCCACGCCGAACCGGGGTGAATGCCCACCAGCGTTTTTCCTTCCAAATTAAAATCTTTCATCAGCCGAGCAACGTTTTCCTCCGCGGAAGGGGCATAGCGCATGTTTAACTTTTCGGCTTTGAAATTTTCTTTGACGATGCCGTGCAGCAACGACAGGTTGCGTTCCGCGTCGTGTATCATCCAGCTGAAGGGAATCGTTTTGGTATAAAGGAACCACCCTTCGCTGGAGGTAAAACCGATGCGTATGGGCACGCGGCTGAGCCAAGCGATCAATGCGCTGCGGAAGCTGCGGTGCGGCACCAGCAAAATGTCCACGCCGGTCTCTTTAATGGCTTTGGCCGTTTTCCACACGCCGAAAATTTTATTCCAGCCCTTTTTGTCGTTTAAAATAATCTGGTCCACTTCCTTCATGGGGCGGAAAATGTCTTCCGTCTGGGGACGGGTGATGACCACGATTTTGGCGTCCGGAAACAATTTGGCTGTTTTTTGAATCAGCGGCGTGGTGAGCACGCTGTCTCCGATAAACGACGTTTGAAAAATGCCGATTTTGTTGATTTTCTTTCCATCCAAATTGGCGTGTTTATAGGCCCAGTCCCCCAGTTCCGGGTTCTTATAGAGCACAGGAACATCCCACGCTTTGAGCGTTTCCAAATACCGCTCCAGCGTATGTTTTTCCAATACGGGGGAATTTTTGCGGAATTTAACGTACAATCTGCGCGCGACGGGGTTTTTGCTGTAGCGCAGTTTGTTGGGAATGCGGCTGAACCAGCCGATTAAAATACTTTTTAAGTTGGAGTGCAAATCCAAATAATGCGTAAAATGCCCGGCGCGCACCTGGCGGATATTGCCCCAGAGGCCTTTTTTGGCCACCATAATTTCGTCAATGTCCGGGTGGCCGGCCAATACCTGCGCAAACTGCGGTTTGACCAACAGTGTAATGTGGCACTGCGGCCATTTGGCCTTTAGATTTTTATACACGGGAGAAGAAAGCACGATATCTCCCAGCGAAGAAAGACGAGCGACTAAAATCTTAGGTTGTTTTTCGTTCATAGTTTTTCACCGCTTCCATAATTTTTTGGGTGGCCCCTTTAAACTCCAGGGCCGTTTGGCGCGCCTTGGCGGCCATATTTTCCAAAGCCGCGCCGTTTTTAAGCAGGCGCAGCACCGTATCCGTCAAATTTGTTTCGTCCACCAGTACGCCGCCGCCGGAAGAAAGCAAGGCGTGCGCCGTGTCGGGCGTATTGAAAAAACTTTTTCCAAACAATACCGTTTTGCCCAAAATGGCAGGCTCCAGGAGATTGTGCGCGCCGCGCGGCGCGATGCTCCCCCCCACAAACGCCAGTGTGGCGCAAGCGTATAAGGACTGCAAAAACCCCATGGTATCGGCGCAAAGCAGGGCGCAATTTTCCGGCAGATTTCCGTCGCTGAGTACGCCGAAAGCCAACGGCTGTTTTTTAAGAGCGGCCACGATTTCTTCTTTGCGCTCCAAATGACGCGGAGCGAAAATGACCTTTAGTCCCGCTTCCGCCCACGCCGAAGCCGCCCGGAAAATCAATTCTTCTTCCAACGGATGCGTACTGCCGCACACTAATACGGGGCTGTCCTGCCATTTTAATTTTTTGATCAAGGAGGCGGCTTCTTTAAGTTTGGCGGGCCGGTCGTTTAACGTGTCATACTTTACGTTTCCGCAGATCACGATGCGGTCTTTCGGCATGCCTAAAGAACGATACCGCGCCGCCGCGTCCCGGTCCTGCATACAGGCGCAGGCCACCCGTTTAAAAATCATACGAAAAAGCGGTTTCACCCAAGCGTAAGCCTTCGTGCTTTTGCGGGAAATGCGCGCATTGATGAGAAATACGGGTACGCCGGCGTTCTGCGCCGCGGCCAGCATGTTGGGCCAAATCTCCCGCTCCACCACAAACAAACGGTGCGGACGAAAAACCCGGACGAAACGGCGGGAAAACGGATAAAAATCAAGCGGTGCGAGCAAAGCTTTGGAAACGGCGGGTATTTTTTCGGCTTCGGCGCGGCCGGAGACGGTGCTGGTGGTGACGAGAATATCTTTTTTGTAAAACGCTTTTAGTTCGCCCAAGAGCCCCGCGACGGATTTCACTTCCCCCACGCTGGCGCAATGCACCCACAGCGCATTTTGCAGAGCATCCTGCGGCGTTTCCCGCGCAAAACGTTCCCGCAGCTCCTGTTTTAAGGTCTTAAGAACCCGGCGGCGAGGGGAAAACACGAACCCGAGCAGCACGCCCAGCGCGGCAAACGGAAAAGCCAAATTGGTAAGCAACAACAAGAATTTGCCCATATATTTCATTATAGTAATTTTATTTCTCCGCGAAATGAAACAAATCTCCGGCGGCCCGTTTCCCGCATCCGCCCCGTCCGCTCTTCTTCTGGACGTCCGACGGGAAACAACTTACAATTCCCGGGCCAGCGTATAAGCCATCACCTTTTTGGCGCCCGCCGCGCGCAACGCCTGCGCACATCCTTCCAGCGTAGCCCCCGTGGTGGCCACATCATCCACCAATAAAACGACTTTTCCTTTTACCGCCGCCGGGTCAACGCATGCAAAAGCCCCGCTCATATTTTGCAAACGTCCTTCCCTGCCAAATCCCGTTTGGCTGGGCGTATTGCGCGTGCGGACTAAACTGGTTTCATCCACCGCCACACAGACGGCCTCGGCCAATGACCGTGCCAACAAACCAGATTGGTTATACCCGCGGGCGCGCAATTTTTTGCGATGCAAAGGAACGGGCATCATCACCTGCGCCTGGGCCAGTTCGGGATATTCCTTCCACTGGCGCGCCATCCAGCCGGACAGATAGGCGGACAAATGCCGGGCGTCGGCATATTTAAAAGCGTGAATGACCGGACGGATTTGCGGGCCGAATACCACAGCCGAACGAATCAGCGCGCATTTTCCGCGTTGAGCCCGGGCTCTGCGGCAGGAGCGGCAATGGGCTCCCCCGTCAGGCAGCGGTTTGCCGCAGCGGGCGCAGCAACGGGGTCCTACCGTACGGACGGCCGCTTCACACTCCAGGCACAAAGCCGCGCTTTCGCCCGGCGCCATATCCCGGCGGCAGGCATAACACGTGTTGGGCAGCAGCACGTGCAGCAACAGGCCGCCCGCTTTCCGGACCAGTTTAGAACTGAATGGTAATATTGGCCGCCAAGTTATAGGCCATGTAATCTTCGGTTTCCACATAAGCGTGCGTCAGCCACTGCACTCCGCCGGCCACATTCAAACGGAGATTCTGGGAAATTTCATAGTCCAGCGACGTCGTCAAATCCAGCAAATCGTAATTGTTTTTCACTTCCACGGGCGATTCCCGCTTGGTGTAAGCCACAGTGGTGTTCCATATCACGCGGTTGGTGGCGTTATACATGCGGTTGATAAAGGGGAGTTTGACGCCGCGGGGCAAGTTGAAGTCCAAGCGCACGTTTAAGCTGGGCGTCGTTTCCCGGTCGCTTTCGCTCAGCTGGCCGCGCACCAGTCTTTTTTCGTTTTTCGCGTGTTTGATTTTGGGCGTAAAACGCCAGTTGCCCATATAAAAAGACGTCTGGGCGGAAAATTCTTCTTTGTTTGTCGTTTCCAGGCTTTGGCCGGCCCGCAAATCGTCTTTGTCTGAAGTTTGCCTGTCATAAATCAGCACCGTATCAAAGTAATTAAACAGCAAAAAGCGCAGGTCGCCGCCGTACTTGCGTTCTTCTTTTTCGTCACTGTCCACGGTGGTGTTTAACACCTGGCTGTAGCGCAGTTTCAGATTGGTGGAGCTGAGCCAACGCCCGGCGGAAAAGAATTTCTCCCAGTCGGAGATGGAAAACACCGCGTCGGGCAGCGTCATGCTTTTGGAGTCATATTCCGTACCCGTTTGGTTGTTTTGCTGCATGCTCTGGGTAAAGTTGTTAAGCAAAGAAATCGTTTTCAGCGGGGCCAACGCGCCGGAAAACTCATATTCGGCCAGCGGGCTCCAGCGCTGCGAAGAGGTAATGGTGTCGCGCAGAATCAGGCTCTGGCGGCTGGAATATTTGCCCGTGCCGGACAGAGAAGAGCGTATCCATAATTCTTTGCGCGAATCAAATCCCTCGTCCACATAATTCCACGAATCCGCATCCTGCAAACGGTAGCTGGACGAAATGACAAAGGTTTTGAACAATTTGTTTCCCGGCAGCAAATCGTTTCCGTTCAACGTCAGGGAAACGCCGCCGTCCGCGCTGCGGTTCAAACTCTTCAGTTCGCCCACGCCAAACGTCTTTTCGTCGGGTTTGTTTTTGTTAAATATTTTCTCCGTCAAATTATTGGTTTCCGTTGTGGAAATGCTGTAATTAAACGACGGGGCCAGCCACTTGGCGATGCGCCAGGTGCTGTTGAACCCCGCATTTTGGCTCATGCCTTTGGGATAGCGCCGCCCGCTGGAAGACTGGGCAAAGTGCTGCACGCGCTCTTCTTTGCTTTGGCTGAGGCTGTAGTTGGGCGTGAAATTAAAATTTTTGTTCGGCTCATACGTCGCTTTAAAATTCATGCGCTGGGTTTCTTCTTCCGTATTGTAATTGTCCCCGTTTCCCGACAGATGCATTTCTTTGGCGTAGTCAATGGTGGTATCCGTGTAAGAATATCCCGCGCTGATATTTTTAAACGACCCCGTATTGTGCGTCAGCGTGACGGCATACGTTTGCGCTTTGTCTTTGCGCCGCATCAAGTCGTAGTCCACTTGGTCCAGGGTATATTGCAAACCCACTTTGGGCAAATTGTCTTTGATGAAATCGCCCCGTACATTGGCGCGCTGGCGTTCCACACGGCCTTTGTCCAAAGAACTGACGGTGTTATAATCGGTGGTATCTGTAATGTTGGGGGTGACCACGGTGCTGCGGTTCAAATTGGCTTCCATGGGAAAGTGCTTAAATTTATCCACTTTCACAAAATATTCTTCTTCCGTCACTTCCTGGTTTTTCGCCACGGTCAGCGGGGTTTGAAAATCACTGTCCATATATTTATATTTTGCGCCCGCACTGCCCCAGCCGTCCAAACGCATGACGCCGTCCACTTTATACGCGGTGCCCTCGGTAATAACGGAATCGGCCAAATGAATCACGTTCAGCCACACAGACCCCGCGCTCCCCGCGCCGACGGCGGCCCCGGCCTCATCCGTCGTCTTTTCCACGCCGGCCACAATCATACTGATTTTCTTAAAATTCATCACGCCGTTTTGGGCGCGCACCCGGCTGACGCGCACGCCGTAAGCGGGATCGGACGCGTTTTCAAAACTGTCGGCGATGCCGTCCCCGTTTTTGTCCACCATGCGCACCGATATCAAACGCCACTGCGCGGCGCCAAAATCCAGCGGTACGGTGATTTTGTCATAATTTTCATCGGTACCCACTTTCATAAAGAATTCGCTTCCGGTGTTTTGCGGACGGCTGTAAAGCAGGAACCGAAATTCCTTGTGCTGGGTGAAATCCATGGTGCTGAAATTGCGGTTTGCGTACAATTCTTCCCCGGCGCTTTGGGTGGTGTCAAACGTTAAATTCAGCGACTGGTCCATAATATTGGCCGAGTCGTTCTGCTCGCGGTAATTGGCCACGGAGCCGTAAAGCTCGTTAAACACCTGCAGGCCGTCTCCGCTGTTGGGGGAGAATATGGGAACGTAATCGGTATTATCCACGTTATTAATGCCAGACACGGCAAATTGGTCCGGGTTGAGGCCTTCGCTCGGGTTCCACGCCGTACCCGCCAAAGCTACATTGGCGATTTTAACGGTTCCTTTCATTTTTCCGTTATACTTGAGCGTCACGCGCAAATGCCGCACGGCCGTCCAATTGCTTTTGTTGGCGTCGGGAATATTGAGCGGACTGGTAAACGTACGCCAGCCGTCGTAGGCCAAACTGTTGTCCGTCATCCCGTCTATGGCTTGGCCGCGGTAGCCGAAGTGGCCGCCTACGCCGGGATCTTCTTCATCATATTTTCCGTTGTTGTTTAAATCCTGCGTATCAATGCGTCCGTTGGGTTGGCTTTGGGGATTGTAAACGTTGTTCGCAAACGGATTAAACCGCTGAAGCGTGCCGTCCGGATTGGCGAATATCCAGCCGACGTCTTCGTTGGGAGCCAGCGTGGAAAGACAGTTGACGTCTTCGGTTTTCGGGGAAGGGGTATCCGGATTACAGCGGGTGTACATACCCTGCTGGCCGGGCGCCAGCCCGGACGGCGCATCGGAAGGGTTGGCCGAGTCGGAACGTTCGCTGATATTGCCGAACGTGACGTCTATCTTTGGCGCGCCCGGCTCTGCGCTGCCTTCGCCCAACATGGTCAGTTCAAAAGAGGTCTTGTCCGACAAATCCACCCCGCTGGTGCTGAGCGGATACACTAAGGAAATCTCATCATGGCCTGCGGCCAGGTAAGCGCCGGCCTTGCTGAAATCGTAATTAATCACCAACACCTGTTGTTTTTCGTTGTACGTACCCACGGAGTTGGGATTGATTTCCAACATCGGCAACTCCTGCGTATCCCACGCCACGCTGTCCAAAAACGCGGGCTTTCCGCCGGGGTTGGCGGCGATGGTCCAATCATAAAAAATACGGCTTCCGGCGGTCTGAATATTGGTTTCGTTCATGCTGTCTATCATGGCATAGCCGAACGCATTTTCATTTTTACGGCTTTTGGCCACCTCGGCGCCGAAATCCACGCTCAAAGAATCCGACACTTTTACGTCTTTGGCGTTTACGTCCGCCCCGTAAACCAACAAGTCCTGCGCATAATTGCCCACCTGGGGGACGCTTTCCGGCCGGTCCCAGCCTTCTTTAAGCACCGTGGCGCCCAGTTTGACTTTGTCAAACAGTTTATAATCCAAACGGCCGCCGAGCAAAGAGTTGTTGGAGTTGGAGCCGTCCGTCGTATCATAGGTAATGTCAATGACGGAGTCTTCGGTAATTTGGTCGCCTTTGTATAAAGTCAAATATCCGGAGGTGTAGTCAATATAATAGTCGTTGTTGCGCTGCAGCTGGCGGCCGTTGAGCTTGACGGATTCGGATTCCACCACAATGCCCGCCTCCACAAAATACGTCTTAACCGTGGAGGTATATTCTATCTGGAATTTTCTGTTTTTGGCGGAAACGGGGGTAGGATTGTACAAACCGGGATCGTCGGTCATGCGCTGCTGCAGCTCAAAGACACCCCGGTCAAAATCCATATCAATGGTGGAAGGGTAAATCTGCCGGGGAGAGGCGTTATACCCCACGGATTGGCCGTTGGCGTCCAACAGCGTCAGAATAAAATTTCCTTTGCCGTTGTCACGCGTAATCTGCTGCGCGCCCACGGAATAAAACGTTTTCATCTCCATGCGGCAGCCCAACTCTCCGCCGGAGGCCGCCGCCGAAGGGCAGACGGAACCGGAAATGCCTTTTTCGTTTTCAGTCTTGATGATGTAAGGCCGGCTTTGGTCGTCGCTGAGCCACACTCCTGCCGTATTTTGGTAGTTGACTGCGATGACGGCGGCCGCTTTCTGTTCACCGGCAAACCGGATGGTGCCCCGACTGTAGTCCACTGTATAGTCCACACCGCGCTGCAGCAATTTAAAACGCGCGGAATACTCGGCCCCGGTGGCCCAGTCACGCGCCGTAAGGGAAACGGGCACGTAATCCCCGCCGGTGGTATTGGTGTCCAGATACACTTCTTCGGTGCCGGGGGCGATATTGCCCATGCGGCTCTGCCATGCCGCGTCGGGCCCGGCGGGCGTGTTGGAGCCGAAGGTTAAATCGTAATACGTACGGCGGATGTAATCTACGTCTTTGACGGAGACGATTTCGAACACGCTGCTGCCCACGAACTGTTTCTGCTTGCTGGAACCTTTGGTCTGGCTGCCGATGATGTTAATATCCAAATCTTTATGCTGCAAATGCACTTTGGCGCCGAAAAGCTGTTTTTCGTAGGCGATAAATTCCGTCTGGGGAAGAGACAAATTAATGTCTCCGAATTCCGCCAGCTGCACCAGTTCGCCCGGTTTGCCCCGGTAGGCCACGGAAATGGTTTTCTCTTCTTCCCGTTTATCATCATAGTCAATATCCACAAAAATGCGGTCCAGGATTTTACCCTGCATCTTGATTTGCATTTCCTGCAGCATTTCAAAATTGCGGTTATTGCGCTCGTCAATATCGTTGTTGGTGTCTTGTTTATAGCGTTTGGCGTCCAACTTAAAACCCACCACATAACGGCCCGTCAGCGCCACGTTGGTGCCATAGAGAGGAAGCGACAGGGTGGGGTTTAAAAGCGTCAAATCCGGAATGGGTTCCGGTTCTTTGTCCAAAGAATAGTCTCCCTCCACCGCCGTGACGGCCTGCCGCCAGAAATCATTGGTGTATTTGAGCAGCTGTGCGTCATCCGGCGCGTCTTTGATGATCAGCTCTTCTTCGGCCCGGGCTTTGCGTTCATCGTCAAAAATGTCATATTGGTCCCGGTCCACCAGCCGGTACGGCAGCGTTTCGGCGCGCAAGTACGGGCCGAAAATCAGCTGGGGGACGAGAAAAAGGCACAAAACCCACCGTGCGGTTTTCATAAGGGGATAAAAAACCTCATATGCTCATTGTATAATATTTGTTCTTTCTTCCACGGAGAAATGGGATTATTTTCCGCCTGCAAACGCATTAGCGCGCGCCTTGGCGGCCCAAACGCCAAAACACAGCGGGGAAGCTTTATATTTGTTAGAATAAAAATAACTATGAAAATTGCGCGTCCGTCCATTTTTACCATCTACATCGCCAAAAGTCTGCTGACGTTTTTTGCCGGCGTGGTGGGGATTTTGATGTTCGTCATTTTCATGAACCAGTTTATCCGCATTATGAACATGGCCATGCAGTACGGCACCAGCTGGGGCTGGATTATTTCCTCTTTGCTCAACGTCATTCCCAATATTTTTACTTTGGCCGCCCCCATGGCCTTCCAAATCGCCGTATTGCTGACGCTGACCAACATGAGCGAACACGGAGAGATGATTGCTCTGCGCGCGGCGGGATTTTCTTTTAGGGAAATCATCCGGCCCATGTTTCTCTGCGCGCTGGGGCTGACGGCGTTTTTGTTTGTTCTTTCCAACTGGCTCTCTCCGCAGAGCGACAAACGCCTGCTGGACCGGCGCGACGAAGCGCGGCAAAAAATTACCAAAGTGACCTTGGAACCCAAAATGTTCCTCAATTTGGGAGAATGGGATTTGTATTTGGAAGAATTGGACGAAAAAACGGACGTGGCGCACCAAATCCACCTGATACGCAAAAACGATTCCGGCGCATTGAGCACCAAAGTAAACGCAGGGTCCGGCAAAATTATTCTGACCGACCGCGCCATCGGCCTACAGCTCAAAGACGGACAAATGCAACGCATTGACGCCAAAGACCCGTCCTCCATCGTGGCGGCCAATTTTTCCGACTACACCATGAGCATTTCTCTCACGCGCGACCACCGGCGCCGCCTGCGCGTGTCGGAGCTGACTTCCAGCAAAATTTTCCGTTTGCTCAGGCAGGGTATGCTGGCCCCGGACAAAAAGGCCGAATACCGCACGGAAGTCAGTATGCGCAACGTATTGGTGTTTTCGCCATTGATTTTACTGCTTGTCAGCTGTCCCTTGGGGCTATCCTTAGGCAAACGCAGCAATAAAGGCTGGGGACTGCTGTTCAGTTTTATCATCATTGTCACTTTTTATCTGTTAATGACGCTGGGGCTGAGCATCGGTAAAAAATACGGCGCTTTGTCTTATCCCGCTCCGTGGCTGCCCATTTTTGCGGGAGCGGGAGCGGCATGGTATTTGTGGAAAAAGAGGTTAAACGTCTGATGAACCGACTGCCGCGCTATATCGCCAAAAAATTTTGGGGGCCCTTCTTTTTTGCGCTGGGCGTGTTCGCCATGCTGGCGGTGCTGGCCGATACGTTTGAAAAACTCAAAACCCTCAGCAACGGCCACGCCACGCTGGGCGCGATATTAACTTATTCTCTGCTCACCTTTCCCAGCTGGCTGACCACCATCATGCCCGTGGCGTGCCTGCTAGGGGCGATATCCGTCATCTCCGAAATGGTGGCCAACGGCGAATGGACGGCCTGTGTGGCGGGAGGCTTTGCTCCCAAGCAACTGTTCAAACCCGTGATTTTGTGCATTTTGCTGGTGGCGGGCGTGACCATGGGCGTACAGGAATTTGTCGTTCCCCCCCTGCGCCTAAAAGCGGAAGTGCTGTATTATACCCGCATTAAACCGGACCCGGAATTTAATCTAAACGCAGAATCGGACGTAGCCATGAAAGTGGCGGACAATCAAATGCTCTACGCCAAGCGGGTGGATTTGGACAAAGGCCTCATGAGCGAAGTGTCTTTGGACAGTTATGACGACGAATGGAACATTTCCTCCCAGTTTATCGCCAAGCGCATGGTCTGGAACCCGGAAGAAAAAAAATGGATATTTGAAGAAGGCATCCACAGAGACTTTTTAAACCCCATGGAAACACAGGACGAATCGTTTGAAACATTTACCTCGCCCGTCGCTTTGCGCCCCAAAGACATGTCCGTCAACAAAACGGAAAACAAATTGCTCAGCCTGCGGGATTTGAACAAACGCATCCGCTTCTTTAAACATACGGGATTGGCTTCGTACGCCGCGGAAACGGAACGCCAAGCCAAGCTGGCCACACCTTTTGTCACGCTGATTATGTGTCTACTGGGAATGCCCTTTGCCATCAGCATGCGCCGCAAAAGCAAAATCCTCAACATCATCGCCGCGCTTGTCATCGCGTTTACGTTTTGGTGGCTGATCAGCATGATTACGTCTATCGGAGAAAACGGATACATTCATCCGTTCCTGGCCGGGTGGGGACCGGTGCTCTTTTTCGGCGCGGCGGTATGGGCCGAATTTAAGTGGCTTAAACTTTAAAACACTTCGTCAAAAATATCACCCTGGCACCAAGCATCCCATTTGCCGCATGCGCTCCGCCCTTCCCTCTCAGTGCCCAAGCTTTTGCATAAGCCGATGCCTTTCCAATCACTATCGGCATAAGCGCAGCGTTGCAAGCACTTCCAAACCAATACAGAAAAAAGCCCCCGCAGAAGGCGGAGGCTGGAACAGCAAAACTTTTTTATTTTCCTGTTAACGCTTTTACCGAGGCGCGATACAACGCATGCAGGTTTTGGAAAATGGGTTTCTCTCCAAAATGAGGTTCCCATTTCAAGCGATGCAACTCGTCGCTGACCACAAAAGCCGCGGCGGCTTTTACTTTCTTTTGGGCGCAAATGGCAAAAAAGGCCGACGCTTCCATTTCCACCGTCAGCAGATTTTTCTTTTGATAATGGGCCACTTCTTCGGCGGTTTCCCGGAAAATGGCGTCCGTCGTCCAGGTGGGACCGATATGATGATTTATGCCTTCTTTGTGCAAAACGCCGTCTAATTTTTTGGTTAAAACCGCCGACGGACGCATAAATTCTTCCGGCACGTAATGAGCGCTCACACCGTCATCGGCCAATGCGCCGTC
>CAMGSK010000013.1 GCA_946061795.1 uncultured Elusimicrobium sp. | reverse complement strand
ATCACTGCAGACCCCGTGGTGGAAAAACTGGAATCTCACGCCAGCATGGCGGCCATGTGCATTGCCAATCCGCTTTCCAAAATGGGCTTGTTTGCCGAACTTTCAGGTCTGTTCTCTACCCACCCGCCCGTGGAAAAACGAATCGCCGCTTTGCGGGAAATGGACGGGCGGTAATGGCCGTTGCTTACGAACATATTACGCGCAATAAACGCCGCAGCCTGTTATGGGCGGCGCTTTTTCCGCTGTCTTTTGCCTTGTTTTTATGGACGGGCACGTTGGGATGTTTTGTACTTTTGGCCGCTTGGCGTTATTTTCAAAGAGAAAATGTTTGGGTTTGGAAGGATGTGCTGGTCTCTTCTTTTGTGTCCGTAGCGGATATTTGGATATGGCTTCTGCCTTTGGGGTTTGCCGTGGCGGCCTTTTGGGCGTGGCAGGCATTAAAACAAGGAGACAAAATTATTTTGTCTTGTGCCGGTGCGCGGGAATTGCCGCGCCGGGAAGCGGCGGACGCCTATGAACTGCTGGAAAATTTGTGCCTCAGCGGGGGGGATATTGTCCCAAGACTTTATGTTTTAGACGACGAATCATTAAACGCTTTTTCCGTGGGAAGCCATCCCTGGGCGGCCGGTATCGTGCTTTCCTCGGGCCTGCTGCACAAGCTGCCCCGTGCGGAACTGGAGGCCGTGTTGGCGCATGAATTGGCGCATATCCGCAATTATGACCCGAGGGACATGTCCATGTTGGTGATGTGTCTGGGATTTTTTACCTTTGCCGGGGAGTATCTGTTTTTCGGACGGGACAAAGACGACGAGGAATATTTTGATTCAAACGGACGGATCAGAAAGCCCCCGGTTAATCCCAATTTGCTCATGATGTACTGCGGCGCCTTGCTGATGGCTTACGGTTATTTGCTGGCTCCTGCGCTGCGTTATGCGCTGTCGGCTTCTTATGAAATGCAGGCCGATGCGCAGGCCGCTTTGATGACCCGTCATCCCGCCGCTTTGCGCCGGGCGTTGTGGCGCATTCATCAGGACAGCCGGTTGGAGGCGTTGGACGGAATGTCTCTGATAGGGGTGATGTGCATTGAAAGGCCTTCCGGCCCGGCCCGGTTGTTTGAACGCTGGTGCGGGGCGGGCAAAATTCATCCTCCGCTGGAAACGCGCATGCGGGCGTTAAACGACATGGACGGCATGTTTTCCAATATTCCCGCCGATTAAACGCGGCGTTGGTCACACACTTTTTTCAAAGTCAAAATATTCCATCGCTTCAGATTCCAGCAAGTTTGCCACCAAATTAAGCGGAAAAATTTCCCCCAGCGTATCAAAATCACGCACCGCGCCGTTATAGCGTTTCTTGTCCGCTTCAATGCGTTTGTCGGCTTTGCACACGTTTTGGCGCAGACTGGAAAAGTGTTCGTCGTTCATCAGCTCCGGGTGCGCCTGGGCGGCGGTGAAAATAATCTTCAGGCTTTGGCTCAGCGCGGCCTCATGCGCGGAACGTTTGGAAGCGGAAACGGAGACGGGAAGCGGTTTTTGCATATCGCTGAGCGCGTAAACAAACGCTCTCTCCAATTCCGGCAGTACGGCGGCGGATAAAGCCACCGCAGGAATTAAATCCCGGCGGTTCTGCAAGCTGGCGTCCAGCTTCAGCCACGCGCGTCCCGCCGCTTTGCGCAGCGCCGTAAATTTGAAATAAGACGCTCCCAGCATGACCGCCGCGGCGCACATAAATCCGAATACAAACCAAATGAGCATGTTCTCCTCCCACACAAGAGCGTTGACGTGAAGCTGTTTTATTTTTACAATAAAAATATACCGACAGTATAGCCGTTAATTCGGCGTTTGGCAAGCCCGTTTCGCCTTGGCGCGCTTCCCTGCGCGTGCTGCGGTATAAAGCCTTATATTAACCAACTTATCTACACGGAGGACGGATGCTGCTGACAATCGTGTCGTTTGCAGGTTTTACCGCTCTGGTGCTGGGACTGTCTTATTTCCTAACGCGCAAGAACGATACCTCGTCCCAGGAAGGATACTTCCTGGCCGGACGCGGACTGACGGGTTGGATTATCGCCGCTTCATTGCTGCTGACCAACCTGTCCACGGAACAAATGGTGGGACTGAACGGACAGGGATATATGTTCAATATGTCCGGCATGGGCTACGAAGTGGGCGCGTCTTTGGCGCTGATCATCGTGGCTTTTTTCTTTTTGCCCCGTTATTTAAAAAAAGGCTACGCCACCATTCCCGATTTTATCGGCGAGCGTTATGACGCAACCACCAAACAGCTGGTCAACTTTTTGTTTTTGGCCGGTTATGTACTGATTTTGCTCCCCACCGTGCTCTATTCCGGTGCCATCGGCATGGGCGGTATTTTTGACATTATGGGCACCTTCCACGTAGATTATATGACCGCCATTATCGTCGTAGTGGTGGCCATCGGCGTGCTGGGCGTGATTTACAGCTTGGCGGGCGGTCTGCGCATTATGGCCGTGGCCGACACGCTCAACGGCATCGGCTTGATTATCGGCGGATTGATGATTCCCATTTTCGCGCTGCTGTATGTGGGCGGAGGGGATTTGCTCGGCGGATTGAAAACCGTGATTGAAGCGCATCCCGAAAAATTCAACGCCATCGGCAAAGCCGGCGACCCGGTGCCCTTTTTGACCATGTTTACGGGCATGTTCTTGGTCAATTTGTTTTATTGGGGCTGCAACCAAACCATTATCCAGCGCGCGCTGGCGGCCAAAAACCTCAAGGAAGGCCAAAAAGGGCTGTTGTTGGCGGCCACTTTTAAATTGTTCGGGCCGTTGTATTTGATCATCCCCGGCATTGTGGCGTTCCATATTTTCCAGGACAATCCGCTGAAAATCGGCGATATGGCCTATCCGATGTTGGTCAATAAAGTGCTGCCTTTTTATTTGACGGGCTTTTTTGCCGCCGTGCTGTTCGGCGCGATTTTGAGCTCTTTCAATGCCGCGCTCAATTCCACCTCGGCCTTGTTTATGCTCAACATCTACAAACCCTACATCAAGCCCGAGGCTACGGATAAACAAGTCGTGGTGGCCGGCAAAGTGGTGGCGGTGATTTTGGCGGTGTTTTCCATGTGCGTGGCGCCGCTGATTGCCAAAGCGCCGTCGGGCCTGTTTAACTATTTGCAAATGGTAAACGGGTTTTACAACGTGCCCATTTTCACGCTGATTATTTTCGGCATGCTCAACCGCACGGCCCCCGCGTGGTCGGCTAAAATCACGCTGGTGTTCTTTATTCTGGCTTACGGCTTGACGCAGATTCCTATGGGCTGGAAAGCCGGCGTGCCGGTGCTGGGGTGGCTGTCGTCCATCCATTTCCTGCACGTAATGGCCATTTTGTTCGTCATTGCGGTGGTGTTTATGTATGCGGCCGGAAAGTTTGCTCCTGCGGCCAACCGCTATGATGACGGCAAAGATTTGCACGTGGTGGACACCACGCCCTGGAACAAAGGCGTGGTGATGAGCGTGGCCATCGTGCTGTGTGTGTTTGCGGTGTACGTTATTTTTTCCAAGTTCGGCATTGCCGCATAACAAAAAAGTCTGTTTAATGAACGGCGCGTCCTTCTGGGCGCGCCGTTTTTTGCGGCCCAAAAGACCTACTGGTGGGTAGGACCAAAATCTGCAGCCGGGGTAGGTCCAAAGCTCCTTGTCCGCCAAGTTGATTTTCGTTAATATATGAATGTAGTCAATGATCAAAGGAGATTGCTTATGAAAAAATATGTGCTTGTTCTGGCGGCGTTTTTAGCGTGTTCTTCTGCATTTGCTCAGTCGTCTAAAAATCAAATGATAGAATCTGAGTTGTCAAAAGCGCACCGAACAGCTTGGATTGAAGCTCAGGCTGCGGCTCGGGCTGGAGCTCAGGGTGCGGCCCGGACGGCGGCGGAAGATTCCGGGGTGTGCCTTGTAGGTGAAAATGAATCAGATTGCAGTCTCGATGTTTCCAAATTTCACGAACAGGTGTCCAATAAATTGAAAACGACGCATCCTTATGCGGAAGAAATTGAGTTTCTTGGTACTATTGGTTATGAAAAACCTGGGAATGGACAGGAGAACACACAATGGTATTATTATATGATGTACGAATCCAAGACTACAATTTTTCAAGTAGTACGGGTCAAGTTTAATTCCGATGCCAGCTCTCTGAAGAAGATAGAGCTTCTCCCGACAGAAACGGTGTTTCCTAAAAAAATTTCTGTTAAGAATGTATGGAAAGGAATGGAAAATTTGAGAAGAGATTTGTTGAGATGCGATGTGGATGAATTTGGAGTGAGACTCTGCAATAAAGGCAGTTTGTATGATCACTTGTATCTTTTGGCCGAAAAGGCGGCTTTGCCGTTTGTGGATAAAATTCAATCTGTTCAACGCGAGAATTTGGAAGGAGCGGAAGGTGTTGCTAAAATAGAAACCTATACGATGCGTGTCTCGGGCAAGGATGCTGCATTCTCTCTGACGTTCCATATGAATGGAAAAGTTGAGGCTTCCTTGGAGTATATCAACAAATAATAGTTAGTCCTTTTGCCCGCCCCTTGAAAAAGGGGCGGTTTTTTGCGGGGTTTTGCCGCGTATTTCCTCTGTTGCGGACGGGGAAAAACTTGTTATAATACAAATAACATAAAGCAGGAGAGCGTATGACAGAAGAACACCGCATTAACATTATGCAGGACACCGTCCCGTCTGCGCCGCAGGGGGAACAAACGGAAGAAGAACGCATCCCCATGGCGGGCGTATTGGAACGTTTTGTTGCGTTGCTGATAGATTTCAGCGTTGTTTTTATTCCTTATCAGATTTTGCTGATTTTCGTGTTCCGCTGGCTTCAGCCGGATTTGGAACAGATTTATTGGCTGTTGGCGGGGGCTTGCGTCCCGTTTACTTTGTATGAAACCATTTTTACCTGCGGCGGCCGCAGTACCTTGGGCAAGCTGCTGGTGGGTGTGCGGGTGGTGGATAAAAACACCGGCGAGCCGCTGGGCTTTTTCCGCGCTTTTGTGCGCGCGTTGGGGTATTACGTCAGCGCGGCGCCGTTGATGTGCGGTTTTCTGCTGGCGTTTATTGATTCGGACCGCCGCGCCCTGCAGGATATGCTGGCCGGTTCCGTAGTGGTGCAGGCCCGGCCGAAAAGCTGGGGAGAAAAGACTCTGCTTTCCCTGTGCGGTTTGGTGGTATTGGCCGTATTCGGGGGATATTTTTATTCCCAAGTCTTTGGTGCGGGTTCTTGGGCGCAGCAGCGATTGATTTTGCGCGCCCAAAAACATGTGGAAAAAATAGGTTATTTGGAGGAGCTGCACCGCCTGCATTTCGGCTCTTATACCAACGATTTGCTCCGTCTGGCCATTTTGTCGGGGGACCCCGTGCAGTTCCAGCGCGACACCCACAAAGCCTTGGACAGAAAGGATTTCCGCATCGGCGTAGGCCCGGACGGATATAAAATCAAAGCGCGCGCCACGGACGTGCGCCATACGCCGGTATATTATCCGGAGTTTTAACGATTAAAGCACATTGGCTTTCGTAGGAAACGCCCCGGAACTTGTCCGGGGCGTTTTTATGAAATAGTTGCCTGTCATTGCAATCTGAAGTCTTGAAATAAAAGACCCCGGGCGTAAGCCCGGGGTTCTTTTACCGGCACAGAATAATTTTGTGTTAATGATGACTGCTTTCGGACGAATGTTGGCAGTTCACGCAATAGCGCGCAAAGGGCAGCGCCTTAATGCGTTTTTTGGGAATAGGCTGACGGCAAAGCTCGCAGCGGCCGTAAATGCCCTTTTCAATTTTGCGCAGTGCGGCTTCAATTTGGCCGATGGTGTTGTGCGAATTGCCGGACAGTTCAAATAAAATTTCTTTGTCCAGGCTCTGCCCCGCCACGTCAATGGGGTCGCCCACTTCGGCTTCGGGCATGTCCATGTCTTTTTTGTCTTTAAGGCGTTTTTCCGCGTCGGCTTTGAGTTCTTCCAAATGTTTTTTGATTTCTTTTATTTCGGCCGCGGTCAAGCTTTCTTTTGCGTTTTTTGTTGCCATTTCGGGTACTCCTGATATTCAAATCGTTTTGGATTGGGCCGTTTTCCGGCTGTTTGTTTAATGTACCAAATCCGCAGAAGCAATGCAAGGCCCCCTGTTGGCGCATTTAATTGTTATAATAAGAAAAGCGTCCCGGACGCTCATTTAACGCCGGAGTTTGCATTACATGAAAAAAATACTTAAAAAACCCTTTGACGCGCTGATTTTCCATAATTCGCTGTTTATCAACTACAAACGCATGTGGCCTTTTATCAAGCCGTACTGGTTCCGCGCTTTGTTGGGCGTGGCGCTGGCCGTGCCCGTGGGCGGGCTGGATGCGGTGGTGGCTTTGTTTTTAAAGCCTTACACCGATGACGTTCTGGTGGCCAAAGACGCGCAAATCGCTGCGTATATTCCGCTGCTTATCATCGGATTTGTTCTTTTGCAGAGCGTACTGACCTACAGCGTCAAGTATCTGACCACCTGGGTGGGCAACAAAATTACGTTGGACGTGCGCAAAAAACTTTTCGCCAAACTGCTTTCCATGAATCCCGCTTATTTTGACGCGACGGACTCGGGCTACGTGATGATGCGCTACAACTCCGACGCCGATACCGCATGCAACGGGTTGATTAACAATCTGCGTTTGGTGATTTCCAAAGTGTTTTCTTCTGTGGCGTTGGTGGGGGTGCTGTTTTACAACTCCTGGCAGCTGACGATCATCGCCATCGGGGCGGTGGCAGTTTCCGTGATTCCCATTTATATCGTGCGCCGCAAAATGGAGTCTTTGGTGCGCAGTATGATACAGGTGGGTTCCGTGGCCATGATGTCCTATAACGAAACGTTCAGTGGCAACCGCACCATCGCCGCTTACAACCTGCAGGCGGACCGCCAAAACGCGTTTAACAGTCTGATGGAGCGCATTTTTAATTTAAATATGGGCTTGGTCAAGCATACGGGCTGGCTCTCTCCCGTGATGCATTTTATCGTGTCTTTGGGATTGGCTTTTGTGATTTGGCAGAGCAGCTCCTTGATTGTAAAGGGCGTGATTACCAGCGGCAATTTTACGTCTTTTGTGGCCGCGCTTTTGCTCCTTTATACGCCGATTAAGACCATGGGCGACGATTACGTGGACATTAAAAAAGCTCTGCTGGCCATTGACCGTATTTTTGAAATTTTCGCGCTGAAACCTTCCATCGTGGATGCGCCGAAAGCGCAGCGTTTGGACGGCATTGACAAAGAAATTCGCTTTGAAAACGTCACGTTCGGCTATAAAGAAAACGTGCCCGTGCTGAAAAACGTCAATATTACCGTTCCCGTCGGCAGTACGCTGGCCTTGGTGGGGAACTCCGGAGGGGGAAAATCCACGTTTGTCAATTTGCTGCCGCGTTTTTATGACGTATCCTCCGGCCGCATTACCTTGGACGGGCGCGACGTGCGGGAATTTTCTATGGAATCTCTCAGAGACAAAATTGCCGTGGTGTTCCAGGACAATTTCCTTTTTTCCGGCACCATTCGCGACAATATCATGATCGGCCGCAAAGACGCCACGGAAGCAGATTTGAAAGAAGCCGTCAAAAACGCCCATTTGGATGAGTTTATTTCTACGCTCAAAGACGGGCTGGATACCCAGCTGGGCGAGCGCGGGCTGACGCTTTCAGGCGGCCAGCGCCAGCGCGTGGCCATCGCGCGCGCGTTTATACGCAACGCCCCCGTGGTGGTGCTGGACGAAGCCACCAGCGCGCTGGACAACAAGTCCGAAGCCATTGTGCAGAAAGCCTTGGACAATTTGATGAAAAACCGCACGGTGTTTGTGATTGCCCACCGTCTCTCCACGGTGGTGAATGCGGACAAAATCGCCGTACTGAACCAAGGCGAAATCGTGGAATCGGGCACGCACGAAGAACTGCTTAAATTGCAGGACGGCGCGTACCGCGCGCTTTATAACGCACAGTTCAAAGGGAAAAAATAATAAGGGTTTTTCAGTTTGGAAAAATCAGGCGCGGGAGAATTTCTTCCCGCGCCTTTTGTGTTTTATTTGTGATTTCTTTTTTATCCGGGCGGGCGGTCCTACCTGGCGTCCCTCAGTAAAAGGACAAAAAATCCCCTTCAGAAACTTGAAGGGGAAAGAAAATCATCGGTTTATTTGGTGTTATTAATTGCGTAGCGGACCAGATTGACCCAGAATTGCTGATTTACGTCTTCGTTTCTTTCCGGGATTTTGTTGTCGTTTTGTTTAACTGCTTCCATAAGCAAAATTTGCAGCGCGTCCGGCTCCAGCGTTTTGGTCGCTACGGACGCATGCAGCGCTATGGAGCCCGCAAAAACGGATGCCGCGTTCCAATTGCGGGGCTGAGGATATTTGTGTTGATTGGCGTACATCGCCCGGGCCAAAGTTTCGCACTGGGCGGAGAAAGTATCGGCTACCTCCAAAATGCTGTGGCGTACGCTGTTTAGCGTGGCGGGGATTTCATGTTGTAAAAGTTGCAAAATTTGCTCATCTTGCATTGTCCAAATTCCCTGTTCCGAGTGGGAGAAAAAATTTTGGAATCCTTCCTCCAGTCCTTTGACAACCGTGGCGGAATCGGGCGTCGTAATACTTTGCCGCTGAATGTTCGGTTCGGCCGACAGGACGGCGGGCAGAGATAGGCAGCATATTCCCAATACAAATAGAACGGACATCGTTTTACGCAGATTCATGTTTCCTCCTTAATCTGAGCTTCCTATCTTAGTGTAGTCTTTTTTATGCGTTGGTTCCTGAGTCTTTGGACCTAGTCGTGCGGGTTATTTGGTCCTATGTGGCCGGGGAAACGGAGTGTTCTTTATGGGAAAGCCGGATTTATGAAAAGCCTTGACGCATTTTTTTTTTTTGATAAATTTTGCTTATGAACAAAATTTATCAAAAACCTTTCTCCGGCGGAAAAAACGCCGGATTTACGCTGATAGAGCTGCTGGTGGTGGTGTTAATCATTGGCATTTTGTCGGCCGTGGCTTTGCCGCAATATGAAAAAGCGGTGGAAAAATCCCGCGCCGCGGAAGCGATATTGAACCTGCAAAGTTTGCAAAAAGAAGCAGCTCTGTGCATGCTGGAACATGGAGATGATTATAGTATCTGCTGGCAAGGGAATGAGGAAGGAACCGGTCTGTTTGATGTTATGAACATAGAACTTAAGGGAGATGGGACGCCGGACTCGGAGTGCGGAGAGCCTGTCTATGGCCCGGCTACAAAAAATTTCGTCTATTATCTGGACGGAGAGTTTATCGGGGCGGAGCGTCGCCCATGCTACTCCAAGTATGATTTAGAAACGACGGCTTATCCCGGAGCGGCCTGTTTCCAAAAAATTTGCTGTTATAATTACGATGACAACAAAAACTGGTGCCAAGCAATCGGTTTTACTAAAAAAGAAGGCAACTTGTATTTTCAGCCTTAACCTGTGCAAGAACTTGATGGGCGGAGCAAATCAAGACGGCTTATTTGGGAAGGAAAACCCCCGGGAGAAATCCCGGGGGTTTTCTTGCGTACATTGCGTCTTGACATTTAATATTTGTACGTGACCAGCCCGCTGCGCAGCTTGGGCTCAAACCACGTGGATTTGGGCGGCATAATCAGGTTGGCGTCCGCCACCTTCATCAGCTCTTCCATGGAAGTGGGATACATGGAAAACGCCGCCTTGTATTCCCCGTTGTCCACCCGTCGTTCCAGTTCCTTCAGCCCGCGTATGCCGCCAACGAAGTTAATCCGTTTGTCCGTGCGCGGGTCTCCGATGCCCAGCACGGGGCCCAGCAGGTTGTTTTGCAGAATGCTCACGTCCAGCGCGGCCACCGGGTCTTTCCCGTCAAACGATTCTTCTTTGGCGCGCAGGGTGTACCATTTCCCGCCCAAATACATGCCGAACGTATGGCGCGCCGAGGGCTTGGCCTGGCCGTTTGCCTCCACGTCAAATTTTGCGCGGATTTTGGCCAGAAACGTCTCTTCGCTCAGTCCGTTTAAATCCTTAACCAGCCGGTTGTAATCCATGACGTAGAGCTGTCCGGCCGGGAAAATGACCGCCAGAAAATAGTTGTAGCTTTCCTGCCCGGTATGGTGCGGGTTGGCGGCTTTGCGTTTGCGCGCCACGGCGGCGGCGGAAGCGGAGCGGTGATGTCCGTCCGCAATGTACAACACGGGCAAGGCGGCGAAGATTTTTTGGACGGCGGATATGTCTTTGTCATCGTCCATGACCCAAAAGGCATGTCCGATGCCGTCTGCGGACGTAAATTTGTACTGGGGAGTTCTCTCCGTCAGCGTGCGGACGCATTCGTCCATGTCTTTTTGGTCGGGATAAGTCAAAAAGACGGGGCCTGTGGTCGCACACAGCGTATCCACGTGGCGGGTGCGGTCCTCTTCTTTGTCTTTGCGCGTCAGCTCGTGCTTGCGGATAATTCCTTGGTCGTATTCCTGCGCGCTGACGGCGGCCACCAGGCCGTATTGCGTACGTCCGTCCATGGTTTGTCCATAGACGTAAAAGCAAGGTTTGCTGTCTTGTTTTAAAATGCCGCGCGCAATGAATTTGTCCAGATTTTCCCGGCCTTTGGCATAGACTTGCTCGTCATATAAATCCACGTCTTCGGGCAGGTCGATTTCCGGTTTTTCCACGTGCAGGAAAGAGAGCGGATTGCCTTTGGCCATTTCGCGCGCTTCGCGCGAGTTGATAACATCATAAGGCGGACACGCGATTTGCTCTGCGTGTTCGGCGGGGCGGTACCCGCGGAAAGGTTTTACGGTTGCCATAATCAGTTCACCTTGTGCAGAAATTCGCCCGTTTCGCCGTAGCGGCGGATAATGTCCAGCGCGCAGTCGGCCACCGCGTCCTGCGCCTGGTCCGTGCTCGCGCCGATGTGGTGCGTGCCGTAGAGGTTTTCCGCACCTTCATAAGGGGAATAGTCAAAGCAATTATCGGCGGCTTTGGGTTCGTTTTCATACACGTCCAAACCGGCTTTGATTCCTTTGGTTTTGACGGCTTCGGCCAAATCTTTGGCCACCACCAGCCCGCCGCGCGCGGCGTTGATGAAAATGGCGCCCGGTTTCATCGCGTCAAAAAAGGTTTTGTTAAACATCCCTTTCGTTTCCGGTGTTTCGGGAATGTGCAGGGTGACCGCATCGCTTTGCGCCGCCAGCGTCAACAGGTCCGGCGCGGCCTGCGCTCCGGCGGCCGCAAAAGCTTCTTTCGGGGCGACTGGGTCATAAGCCAAAATTTTCATGCCGAAGGCCGTCGCGCGTTTGGCCACTTCCCTGCCTATGGCGCCCAGCCCCACAATGCCCAGCGTGCGCCCGTACAGCCCGCGGGCTTTGCCGTATTCGCTTTTGTTCCATTTGCCTTCGCGCAAATCCCGGGTATTGTGGTAAATGCGCCGGTCCAGCGCAATCATCAGTCCCATGGTCAGCTCCGCCACGGCGACGGAATTGGTGCCCGGGCAGTTGCAGACGGCCACGCCTTTTTCGGCGGCGTGTTTGACGTCGATGGTGTTGGTGCCGGCTCCGGCGCG
Organism: uncultured Elusimicrobium sp.; assembly: GCA_946061795.1. Classification (GTDB taxonomy): domain Bacteria; phylum Elusimicrobiota; class Elusimicrobia; order Elusimicrobiales; family Elusimicrobiaceae; genus Avelusimicrobium. Next base: position 4,751 of record CAMGSK010000013.1, on the reverse strand, counting down.
CAGAATCAGCTTGAGATTTTTGCCCGCGTCAATGACGGCGGCGGGCACTTTGGTGCTGCGCACGATTAAAACTTCGTTGTCTTTTATCGCTTCCGGCAGAGTGGTTTCGTCCAGCTTGGGCTCAGACGTCACGCGGTGTCCGGCGTCTGCTAACGCCTGCGTGTGGCGTGCGGGGAATTTGTCCGCAATTAAAATGTTCATTTGGCCTCCGTGCGCAGCTGGCGGACGATTTCGTCCACCGCGCGGGTCAGTTTTTCATATTGCTTTACGCCGTTGATGTCCACAAACGGGAAGCAGGCGATACGCAGTGAATTTTGTTTGACGGCGGAATACTTTTTGATGCCGTCCTGCAAATTGGGCAGGCCCGTGGCTTTGAGGGCTTTGCTGATGTCGGCCGCGTCAATTTTCGGGTCCGTCACTTCCAGCGTCAGCGTGGTGTAGGAGCGGTGCGCCGGGTCTTGAATCAGCGGGCGCAGCCAGTCCGTGCCCGCGGCCCATTTCAGCAGATAATCGCAGTGGGCGCGGCACAGCGCGTCCATGGCTTTCAGTCCGCCGTTGTCGTTCATCCATTTGCAGGCTTCGTTGAACATCCAGATATTGGTGGTGCTGGGCGTGTTGACTGTCTGTACTTTTTCTTGCGCTTTTTCCACCGCGTAGGAGAGGTCCAGACTGTAAGGAATGCGGCGGTACTTTTTGGCTTCTTCTATGCGTTTGACGGCGGCGGGGCTTAAGATAATGACGCTGCTGCCTCCGCCCACGCCGAAGCATTTTTGCATGGAAAAAATCATCACGTCAAATTTGTTTTTCGGCAAATTCCGTCCGCCCGCGCAGGACGTGCAGTCCCAGGCGATGAGCGTGTCCTCTCCTTTGCTGCGCCAGGCTTCTTCCAGGTATTCGTCCGGGATTTGCGCGCCGGTGGAGGTTTCATTGGGGGTGAGCACGACCAAGCTGGCCCGGTAGTCCGGCTTTTCGGCGGGGAAAAACTCGCCTTCGGCGGGTTCTTTAAAATCTTTTTTTACCGTGTCTTCCAGGCAGGCGGCGATTTTTTTGCACCACAGTTTGGAGAACGCGCCGAAACTCAGTCCGGAAATGGAATTTTTGGTCAGGCTCCATGCCGCCGCGTCCAGAGCGGGCGTCGCGCCGCCCATAAAGAAAATGACGGTATAATCGGCCGGCAAGTCCAAAAGCGCGCGCAGATTGGCGGTGGCTTCTTTATATAGGCCGTCGGTGGATATGTCTTTGGCGCGGTGGCTGCGTTCAAATTGCGTTTTGTAGAGCGGTGTTTCCCGGATGACGGGATGGCCCTGGCTGGGGCCGCAGGTGAAAGCGGATGTCGGCAAGTCGTTGGTCGGTATTTTTACGCTCATGATTATTCTCCTTGTCTGCGTTTCCTTCATTGTAAAAATGTTTAGCCGGAAAAGCAAGGAAGATTTGGCGGGGTTTTTTGCGCGGCGCGGATTTGCTAAAATATAAACGTAAGATTTATTTATCCCCATAGGAGACCAGAATGAGCTGCGAAAAATGCACCCCCGAAGTGAAGGAAATGTGCTGCGTCTGCAAAGGCGCCAAGCATGATCCGGCCCCGATTCCCGAAGAAGGGAAATGGGTAAAAGCCAAACAAATTAACGATATCAGCGGTCTGACCCACGGCGTGGGTTGGTGCGCGCCGCAACAGGGCGCCTGCAAGCTGACGCTTAACGTCAAAAACGGCGTGATTAAAGAAGCGTTGGTGGAAACGCTGGGCTGCTCCGGCATGACGCACTCCGCCGCCATGGCCGCGGAAATTTTGCCGGGCAAAACCATTTTGGAAGCGTTGAACTCCGACTTGGTGTGCGACGCCATTAACACCGCCATGCGCGAATTGTTCCTGCAAATCGTTTACGGACGCACGCAGAGCGCGTTTTCCGACGACGGATTGCCTATCGGAGCCGGCATGGAAGACCTCGGCAAAGGCCACCGCAGCCAGGTGGGCACGATGTACGGCACCGAAGCCAAAGGCCCCCGCTATTTGGAAATGGCCGAAGGCTATGTGTTGGAAATCGGTTTGGATAAAAACAACGAAATCATCGGTTATAAATTCGTCAACCTGGGCAAAATGATGGACGCCATTAAGAAAGGAACGGACGCCAAAACCGCTTTTGAAGAAAACGTCAAAACCTACGGCCGCTTTGACGAAGCCGTCAAGAAAATTGACCCTCGCAAAGAGTAAACCCGGGAGAGAACGCTATGAGTATTACGTTTGAAGGATACGAAAGAAGAATTGACAAAATCAACGCCGCTTTGAAACAAGCCGGCATTAAAGATTTGGAAGAAGCGCGCCAAATTTGTTTGGACAAAGGCGTGGACGTGGAAAAAATCGTCAAAGGCATTCAGCCCATCGCTTTTGAAAACGCCGTCTGGGCTTATACCGTCGGTGCGGCCATCGCGTTGAAGTCCGGTGTCAAATCCGCCGCCGAAGCGGCCGAAAAAATCGGTGTGGGCCTGCAGAGCTTCTGCATTCCCGGTTCTGTGGCCGACCAGCGCGCCGTAGGCCTCGGCCACGGCAACTTGGGCGCCATGCTGCTGCGCGAAGAAACCAAATGCTTCTGCTTCTTGGCCGGCCATGAAAGCTTTGCCGCCGCGGAAGGCGCCATCGGCATCGCCCGTACGGCCAACAAAGTGCGCAAAGAACCCTTGCGCGTTATTTTGAACGGCTTGGGCAAAGACGCCGCTTACATCATTTCCCGCATCAACGGCTTCACCTCCGTGGAAACGGAATATGACTACAAAACCGGCGAACTGAAAATCGTCAGCGAAAAAGCTTTCTCCGACGGAGATAAAGCCAAAGTGAAATGCTACGGCGCAGACGACGTCAACGAAGGCGTGGCCATTATGCGCCATGAAGGCGTGGACGTGTCCATTACCGGCAACTCCACCAACCCGACCCGCTTCCAGCACCCGGTGGCCGGCACCTACAAGAAATGGGCCATTGAAAACGGCAAAAAATATTTCTCCGTGGCTTCCGGCGGCGGCACGGGCCGCACGCTGCACCCGGACAACATGGCCGCCGGTCCCGCTTCCTACGGCATGACCGACACCATGGGCCGCATGCACGGTGATGCGCAGTTTGCCGGCTCTTCCTCCGTGCCCGCGCACGTGGAAATGATGGGCTTGATCGGCATGGGCAACAACCCGATGGTCGGTGCGACGGTGGCCGTCGCCGTGGCCGTCAGCCAAGCCAAATAAAACCGTTTGTACAGAAAGCGCGGCTCTTTAAGAGCCGCGCTTTTTTGCGGTTGTTTTAGAGCTGCTGGGAATTGGAGCCTTTCCGAAAATAAGAATTTCTTATCGTGTTCCCGGGAAAGCGGGCCCGCGCGGCGGGGGCCGTATTTCCCATGTCGGAGCCGGAGGAAAAGCCCGCAATAATTTCCAGACGGGGGATTTTGCCTGCGGGCAGGGGTAAAGATGTATAATGAAAAAACCCCGGGAGAGCCCGGGGTTTTCTATGCGGTAAAAGTTATTTTTTCCGCCAATCTTTCAAGTCGTTTAAATCCGTTCGTTTTCCTTTAATCGTCCGCCAGAAATCATTAAACGCGTTATATATTTCCACGTTCCGCGCGGCCAAGTTAAAGCGCATATATACGTATTTCCCGTCCGCAGCTTTGAAGGTGACAAAGACGTGTTCGTTATGAACACCGGAATGGGAGACCGTGGTAATCTTGTCCGCTTGGACGGGTTCAGGGCGTTGGTCTCGCTGTTTGGGCTGGGTGCTAAAAACCTTCTGAACCACAGTCCACTGCGCTCCGGTCATATAGTTCAAATCGTCGTTATCATTAGGACCTAAAGTCACGGCCCAGTATTGCAGAACGCTGTTTCCGGCCATCCACTTGTCAACTTGGGCATATTTGGCCTCCAATTCGCCAACGTCTTTTTTGCGGGCAGAGGCAAGCCGGCTTAAATATTCCCGGCGTTCGTGTTTTGTGTTATTTTGTGCATTTGCGGCGCAGACGGAAGGGGGAAATTTGTCAGACTTCATGCCCAAGGTGTTTTTCCAAAAATATACCGTGTCATCCGTTTCTAAGTCATCCTGAAGTTTGACCAATTCATAGTAATAGGGTTCGTAAGTTTTGCGCTGAACCTGTCCGCCCCAATAACTGGTGGTGGCTTTTTGCGCAAAAGCCGCCGTTCCCGCGCATACCAGCGCGGCAATCAAGCTCCAAGAAAATAATTTTTTGCAGTTCATGATTTTTCACCTCTTATGTTTATCATAGAAAAAAATCCGTTTTTCTAACAGGGTCCAAAGACCTATGTATCCGGAAAAAAAGACCCATTCGCTTATGGGCCTTAGAAAAATTTTACGGCCGCAAAAGCTCCCCACAGCACCCAGCCCGCCAAGACGGCGGCGAGCTCCGGCATTTTTAAACGGGAAGGGGGGAGTTCTTTGGGCAGTGTATTAATCCTGCGCTGGAGTGCGTACGGGGCCAGCAAAAACACAACGCCTCCGGCAATGCGCCAATAAAGGCTTAAAAACGGTATGCAGGCCGCAGCCAGTCCGCCCCACAGCAGCGTTCCCCATACGAAAGGCCTCATGGCGGGCTTTTTGTGCATATACAGACAGGTACGGTTGACGAGGGCGGTCAGCTGGTAAAAACTGATGAAAATAAACAGGGTGCGCAAAAACGGGGGATACTTCAGCGGTGTGCCGGCCGCGTTTTTGTATCCGGCGCGTACGGCGCGCCATTGCTGGAAAGACCAATACAAAAATAAAATTC
>CAMGSK010000012.1 GCA_946061795.1 uncultured Elusimicrobium sp. | reverse complement strand
GCTGTTGGCATATAAGGCGGTTTCGTTTAAAAACTTTTTTTAAGCCCTTCATCAAGCGGCGTAAATTTTTGTCCGCTGAGTTTGCGCCATTTTTCGCCGCTGCAAACCCAATGTCCGTCAATAACGGCCTCTTTCACTTTGTCATAATTCAGCGCAGGCTGCGCCCCGGTCAAACGCGCCGCCAGGCTGTAAATCCCCGCGGCCAAACGCAGCATCCATAAAGGAGCGTTGGGCATGAACGGCTTTTTGACGCCCATGGCACGGGCCATTTTTTCAATAAATTCCGGCCAAGGATAGTCTTTTTCCTCACAAACAAAGAAAATTTGCCCTTCCGTACCCACTGTAGCGGGAATGCTGGCCAAAGCGCGCACCAAATCGTCCACGTGTACGAAGCTGAACATTCCTTTGCCTGAGGTGTTCACCATAAGACCCCGGCGCACCCAGGCGGCGATTTTGGACACGCCCGAATCATTTTTACCATATACGATAGGCGGGCGGACAATCGTCCATTTGGCCGAAGGTTTCAGCTTTTGCACTGCTTTTTCCCCGGCCAGCTTGGTGATGCCGTAATCGGATATCGGGCGGGGCGTATCTTCTTCCGTGCGGGGCCGGGCCGCGTCGGAGGCGTAGCCGCTGGCGGCCAAGGACGACACATACACAAAACGTTCCAATCCCGGCGTATGGTTGGCCGCGTCCACCATATTTTGCGTGGCGCGGGCATTGGCTTTTTCAAAATCGGCGTATTTAAAGCCAAAAATAGCCGCCGCCAAGTGATACACCATTTGGCAGCCTTCCATGGCTTTTTGTAAAGAAGCCTCATCCTGATAATCCGCCTGCACGACGCAAACGTCCGGGTTGGCCGGCTGGCGTTTGGGAGCCCGGCGCGACACGATGCGCACTTTATATCCCGCATTAAGCAACGCCTCCGTCAGGCGTTTTCCGATAAATCCGTTCCCCCCCGTCACCAATACCGTCTTTTTCATCAGTCCTCCAGTTTTTCCACTATAATGTCCAATGTTTCTTTTGTTTTCTTGACGCTCTTTTTAATTTCTTTGGTTTTGTCCGACGCGTCATCCAGTTTTTGGTTTACAAAATTGGCGTCGCGGTGAACGTTGCGGCGCACAAAATCAAAATTAAACGTCAGCCGCTGCATTCCTTCCTGTGCGTCCTGCAATGTGGGCCATTTGTTGTCTTTCAAACGGGAAACGGGTGTTTCTCCGTTTTTGAGCGGAAAATAATACAATAAAGACGCCGCCATCAGTCCGATAAACCCGATGCTGAGCAGGCGGTGTATCCACTCCAGCTTATAAATGGCAAAAAGGTTAATTAAGACAGAAAACAACACAATCACGCACGTCCACAGCAAACACGCCATTCCCAAAAAAGCCAGTCCGGCGCCGTCGTATTGCGGCCATAGCACCAATACGCCGAAAGCACACACCAACAACAAAAAGAAACGCTGCCAGCCCGTCATATTATTTCTCCTGTTTCAATTCCAGCGTGACCGTCAGCTCGTCTTTTTCATACAGCATAGGCAGGGGCGGAAAAGGCCCCGCGCTGATAACGGAAGAACGGGCCGCAAAGTCAAAACTGTCGTCTCCGGAAGATTTTTGCACTGTCAAATCTCTGATTTTGCCGTCGCGCGCAATGGCAAAAGTAATGACCGTTCCCAGGGTCACTCCGGTGGGGCGGCGTTTTTCCCACTCGCTCCACAAGCTGTTGCGCACCTGCGTGATATACCACGGGTAAGGGAATGTGGCAAAATCCGTCTGTATATTGCCGCCTTCAAAATTGCCTTCTCCGGCAGGCCCGGAAGAAGCCTTGGCGGACGAGTCCTTCTCCGCGGGCTCAGCAGACTCGTCCAATATGCTGGGGGCGGCCAGAGGAGCCGGTTTTTTCTTTTTTTGGGGTTGTTTCTTGGCGGAAATTTCTTCTTTGGACTGATAAGCCTTTTGGGCCGGTTTTTGGGGCTCCTGCGCTTTAGGCGGCTGGGGAGGCTCCGCCGTTTGCTTTTTTATTTCGCTTTCCGGCTGTGCAGGCTTTGCGGGGGCCGGTTGGTTCTGCCCCTGCATGGCTACCACTTTTCCGCTGCCGATGAAATCAATGGTATAAGTGGTCTTTGAGTCCTTAAACGAAGGGCTCAATAGCCACACCGCCGATACGGCCAGCAGCAAATGGAACGCGCAGGAATACGCGAAATAGCGGTTCATCAGTTTTTAGCCATTACTCCTATGCCCAGTTTGGCCGCGCCCAGCTTCTTGGCCGCGTCAAACACGTCCACTACCGTCTGTATGGGGACTTCTTTGTCCGCTTCCACCAGAATGGTTTTTTTGTTGGCGTTGCCCATGCGCAGCACCAGCTCCCGCTCCAAATTTTTAAGCGTATAGGAGTTTTTGCCGATAAATATTTCCCCGCCGCGACGGATTTCAATGCGGATGACGTCTTCCTCCGCCGTCGTGTTGGCGGCGTTGGATTTGGGCAAATCCACATTCATCTGCATTTGCACCAGCATGGGGCTCATCACCATAAAAATAATCAGCAAAATCAACGTGATGTCAATAAACGGCACCATGTTGATTTCCGCCATCAGGCTGCGTTGTCTGCGTGCCATAGTTTACCCGCGCTTTTGCTGGAAGATAATTTCGTCGGCGATATTTTCCAGTTCCTTGCCGAAATAATTGGTTTTGGAAAGGAAATAGTTGTACGCGATAACCGCCGGAACGGCCACAAACAGCCCGGCGGCCGTGTTGACCAACGCTTCGGCAATGCCCGCCGCCACCACGGAGGCTCCGGCGGTAGAGGCGGTGGCTCCCGCCAAATCTTTAAACGCGTGCATCACGCCGATGACCGTGCCGAACAAACCGATAAAAGGCGTAATGCTTCCCAAAGTGCCCAACACGCTCAGACGGCTCTGCAGTTTGGTCACTTCCCAGTCAATCACGGAGGAGGCGATTTCCTTCAATTCGGAAGAAGGAAGACTGCGTTTTTCCAAAAGGGCCATCATCACATGAGCGGCCGGGGTGTTTTTGGTCATTTCTTTGGAGCACACGTCGGCCACTTTTTCATAATTGTCCGAGTGAATGGAATGACGGGTATAACTGATCAGCTTGCGTGACATGCCGATGGATTTCTTTAATTTGAAAAAACGTTCCAAAATCACGGATATTGAATATACGGAAAGCAATATCAGCAAAATCAGCACCGGGCCTCCGGCGGCGAATAATTCGCGTAAATTGCTCATGTTGGAAAAGTCCATTTTATTATCTCCTTGTTTGTTGCATAGGGCGGCGCATGCTGCGGTTTACCAACCCGCCGCGCGCGCGCACGCCATAAAAATTTGAATCAACACATTGGCCAGTACCCCGGCGGCCACGTCGTCAAATACCACGCCGAACGCGCTCGCCATACGGTCAAAATATCCCACCGGCCAGGGCTTGAGCGTGTCAAACGTGCGAAACAGCACAAAAGCGGCCAGCATATACGGCCAAGTGTGCGGCAGGAACCACATTGCGGTGAAATAACCCGCCGCTTCGTCTATAACGATTTTGGGATTGTCGTGCCCTTTATAGTCTCCCCCCAACCGCGCGCGTGCGCTAATCCATACGGAAAAAGCGCAAAACAACGCCAGAAACAATCCGTATTTTAGGCCGTTTTCCGGCAGAAAAAACACGAAAGGCACGGCCAGCAGGGTGCCCAAAAAGCCGGCCCCGGTATTTTTTTTAAAAGGGATGACCAACGCCGGCAAATAGCTGACGTAAAAACCCGTGGCCAGCGCGTTGATTATTTTTTGCATACGGGCAGACTCCAGGATTTTCTCAGCAAATCCCAATTATTTTTCAAATAAGAAATCGCGCTGATCCACGTGATGACGGCGGCGATGGCGGTCATGGCGTAGGGGATTTTGCGCAAAGTCAGAAACGCCACGCAGCAGACCGTTTGGGCCGCCCCGGTAAGCACGTGGGAAAAATGGTACAGATTCAAAACGAAGAAAATCGTTCCCACCGCCACCATCTGAATGACGGTTTTGAATTTCCCCCAGCGTTCGGCGGCCATGACTTTCCCTTCCAGCGCGGCGATGACGCGCAAAGTGGAAATCATCAGTTCCCGAAGCAAGATAAAGAACACGGCCCAAATGGGCACGTCCAGTTCTTTAATTCCCACAAAAGCAAACAGAGCGGCGCAGACCAAAATTTTATCCACAAATGGATCTACAATGGCACCGAAAGGCGTGACGGTGTTGGTTTCGCGCGCGATTTTACCGTCCACCCAGTCCGTGCTGGCCGCCACGATAAAAATAAGCGTAGCCGCCAAACGGGCCCACCCGTACGGCAGCAAAATCAGCAGGAACATGATTATGGACAGCGCGGCGCGCGTCAGCGTAATTTTATTGGCAAGCGTCATCATTTTTTCAACCCCTTAAAGATATCTTTTTTCAGTGCGGCATTGAGCTTTTTGTCCGTCAGTTCGGCGGTGGTACTCATCAATTCCGAGCGGACGGTAATGTGGCGGGGAAAGCAGTCCTTTTCTCCCACCGCCACATACAGCGCGTAAGATTGCGCGGAATCTTTGGGTTTTAAGCGCAGAATCACCTCGTCTCCCGTCTTTTCAAACTCTTCCGCTTTGTGGCGCGCAAGCAGCGCGGCGTAATTGCCGAAATCAAACAACGCTTGATTGGGCTGCCCGCTTAACCAATCGTTCCAGGAGAGCGTGGAAATTTCTTTGCCTTTTTCATCCAAAATAAATATTTGTTTTTTGTCCGTCAGCGCCGTTTGGGTGACGGTTTTGGAGCCGTCCACATTGTCCAGACGGAGTTTGGGACCGTTCTTTTCATAATAAATCCGTCCGGCGGAGCGGCTGATTAGTACGCCGTCATATTCGGTAGTTTGCACGAAATCCGTCTGCAAAGTCTGCATGTTCGCGTCCCACGCGGCAAAACAAGCGACGTAATCTTTCTGCGCTTTCGGGGCCGCCGGCTTCTGCGCCGCGGCGGATACGGCGCATAATAACAACGCCGGCAAAAGAATTTTATTTGTAAACCGTTTCATATTCGGGAGCTTTGTATTTGTCTGTTTCTCTGTTTTGAAGGGCGGTAATTTGCTCTTCAATCAAATCATAATGAATTTCCCAGCGGTTGGAACCTTCGGGTTTGGTAATAAAACCTTTCATTTCCAAGACACTCAAAATGTTGGTCGCGCGCGCGGAGGAGCCAAAATGCGCTTTCAGCAAATCCTGCGACACTCTGCGGCGTTCCGTAATCAGCGTCAGCGCCTGCAAAAGTTCTTCCGGAGAGGTGCCCAATCCGTCTTGGGGGCGCTGCATGCTGTGGTCGGCCAAAATTTGCACCGGATAGTCCGGCCCGCCCTGTGAACGCAGGAAATCGGCCACGGCGGTAATCTCCGCCTCGGAAACGTAAGCCCCCTGAATGCGGTGCGGTTTTTGGTCGGAGGTGCCCTGGTAGAGCATATCCCCGCGCCCAAGCAGCAGCTCCGCGCCCGCTCCGTCCAAAATTACGCGGGAATCGGTCTTGCTGGCCACCTGCAGCGCAATGCGCGAAGGCAAGTTGGCTTTAATCACACCCGTAATGACGTTGACGGACGGACGCTGTGTGCACAAAATCAGGTGAATACCCACGGCGCGGGCCATTTGGGCCAGACGCTGGACGGAATCTTCAATGGCGGCGCGGGTTTGGAGCATGAGATCGGCCATTTCGTCAATAATAACGATAATATAAAACATCTTTTCTTCGCCTTTTTTCTCTGCCCAGGCATTATAGCCCTCAATGTTTTTGACCTTGGCCAATTCCATAATTTTGAGGCGTTTTTCCATGACTTTGACCAACATCTGCAGGGATTTTACCGCCCCCTGCGCGTCCGTGACGACGTTGACGTCATCGCACGAAGTTTTGGGGTCGTACATGTGCGGAATGCCTTCGTAAAGCGTCAGTTCCAGACGTTTGGGGTCTATCATCAAAAATTTCACTTCGTTGGGTTTTGCGTGATAAAGCACGGACATGATAATGGTGTGCAGACAAATGGATTTTCCGCTGTTGGTCGCGCCGGCAATCAAAATATGCGGCCATTTTTCCAGCGTGGCGCCGGCGGGGGCTCCGTCCGCGAACCGGCCCAGAGCCACGGGAATACGGGCTTTGGACTGCTGATAAATGGGGTCCTGTAAGATTTCTTTCATCGTCACCATGACCGCGCGGTCGTTGGGGATTTCAAACCCGATGGCGTCTTTGCCCGGAATGGGGGCTTCCACGCGGATGGATTTGGCTTTCATGGCCAAAGCGATGTCGTTGGAAATGGAAACGATGGAGGCGATTTTTACGCCGGGGTCCGGTTTGATTTCATAACGCGTGACCACCGGGCCGGGAGATACGCCCGTCACGTGCGCGCCGATTTCAAAATTTTTCAGCGTCTCTTCCAGCCGCTTTGTCGCGTCGGCGATTTCTTCGTCCGTGGGCCCCACCACGCCGTTGTTCACCGGATCGGCCAGCAAATCCAAAGACGGCAGCTGAAACGTCGCCGGATTGAAAGGCTTTACTTCCGCGTTCTCTTGGGCTTCCTCTGTATTTTCTTTATCGGCGGCGGGAGCCTGCGGAGCGGATTCTCCGCGCGGCAATTCTTTCACCAAACCCGCCACGGGAGCTTTAATCTGGGTGGACGGACGGTAAATGGTGGGCTTGGAATGGGCGGGCTCCTCTTCGCCCGGCTCATCCGTATTCGGGGAAGAGGGCAGCGGAGCGGATTTTTTCATTTCTTCTTTGGCCTCTTTTACTTTTTCTTTCAACTCCGCCCGGGCGGACATCCAGCCCTGGAAATCTTCTTTCAAAAACTCGGCAGATTTTTGCACCACCACGCGCCAGGGAATGGCAAACAAAATATGCAGCCCCACCAGCATCAGCGCCAAAGAAAACAACGCCGCCCCCACCGGACCAACGACGGACTCAAACCAATAAAACAACTTTTGTCCCGCCGCGCCGCCGCTGATTTGGGAGTCTGAAAAAATCAGTTTCAGCGTGGTCAGCACGGAGCAAAAAGAAGTCAGCGTAATCAGCCCGCCCAACAGAAAAAACACAAACGCGCCGGTCCGCTTGGCCAAACTGCGCACCAGCCAATACGTCAGGAAAAGAGGAATCAAGGGCGCGCCCTGGCCAAAGCATTGGTACAGCCAGCGGTAAACGCTTTCATTGGCCGCCCCTTTGGCCAGCCCGAACCACAGAACGGAAAACAGCCACGCGTCCGCGGCAAAACCCAAAATATATAAAGCCGAGGCCAACCACCGGACGGAAGAGGCTTTCTGGACTTTTTTCTTGGATTTTTTGCGGGCGTAATAGTATTTGGCCATACGGATATTTTAGCAATTTTGCGCGCCGAAAAACAGGCGTTTTTCCGTCGCGTCCGGGCAAGAAAAAGGGCCCGGAAACGGGCCCTTTTCAATCAAAACTGCTGCTGCGGAGGCATTGGCGGCTGGGGCAGGGAAACTTTGTAATTGATTCCGTCCGCTTCCAGCAGGATTTTCCCTTGGTTATACAAAACCCCCAAGGACAAATAAAGCACGGAACTGGACAGTTGCAAAGCCAGCTTCAGCTGCCAGGAGGTGGCTTGCTGCTTTTCCTGCAGATATTCCATCATGCGCGCGCAGGCGGCTTGGACGGTTTCCTGTAGCGGGGTCATGGTTAAATCCTTTCAATGGCAAACAGCGCGTCGCCCTGTTTGACGGGCTTGCCGTTGTCCACCAACACTTTCTGCACGACGCAGTTAAACTCGGCGCGCACTTCGTTAAATACTTTCATGGCTTCCACCAGGCAAATCACGTCGCCTTTTTTCACTTCCGCACCTTCTTTGACGAACGGAGGCGCGCTGGGCGTAGATCCGCGGAAGAAAATGCCCATCAGCGGAGATTTGATGACTTCTTTGTACTGTTCCTGCGCCGCGGCGGGATGCTGCACGCCGGAGGCGGCGGAAACGGCTCCGCCTACATTGACGGGCACGGGCACCACGGCCGGTTTCGCCTTCACCAAGCGCAAATACAAACCGTTTTGGTCGTATTCAATGGTGTCAATGGCGTTGTCCTGCATAAAGGAATAAAGCTGTTTGACGTCTTTTAAAATCGGGGATTCTTTTTCCGTCGGTTTGGCGGTCACTTTTTTGGTTGCGGCTTTCTTGACAGTTTTTTTCATAAAGAAAATGCCCTCTTACACGTAATCTGGGGACTGGCCCCGGAACAAGCTTATCTTATTTTACATAATTTTGGGCCGGTTGGGCGCAATTACACGCAAAAACGGCCGGTTTATTTTCACTCAAAAAACGTTTTATCTTCGCTTAAGGGTTGGTGTACGCCCAACGTGCGGCCCACTTCGTAGGCGGAAACGGCAAAATTGAGGTTTTGTACGGCGGGCTCCCCTTTGGCGGCGACTCGGCCCCAGGTGTTTATGCCCAACGCTTTGCCGCTGCGGAGGCTGACCAGCGGACCGCCGCTGTTGCCGGAGTTGACGGCGGCGTCGGTTTGCAGCGTATCTACGCCGTTATTATCGCGCGCGGCGCTAAGTACGCCGCGGGAAAGGGACCACTCTATCCCGCGCGGCGCGCCGATGGCGGCCACTTCTTCTCCCGTCACATAGCGGGAACGGTCCGTTTCCAGTTCCAAGTACGGATAATTTTCTCCCTCCAGTTTCAGCAAAGCCAAATCGCGGGATTTATTTTTGCGCAATACCCGGGCAAAACGCACTTTGTTGGCAGTGGCTTGTCCCCCCTCTTTAGTGACGGGATCGGTTTTGTCCATTAAATTCCGCTCGTCATACAAAATGACGGAGACGTCCCGCGCGCCCCCTACCACATGGGCGTTGGTCAAAATGTATCCGTCGGGACTGATAAAAAACCCGGAGCCTATGGCGTTGTCGGTATAAATATAGACGGTGGCTTTCATAAACGGAATGAATTTGCCGTCCACGCGGACGTTGGTTTTTTCCGTATCGTGGTCCCGGGTAAAATTCATACGGTTTTCTTTCATTTCCGGCATAATGGAACGCAAAGAGAGGCGCAAATCTTCTTCCAGCGTTTTGCGCATATAGTGGCCGTTGGCCTGCAAATACAGCGGAGAAAGCAGCGTAAGCGTCAGCACGGAAAGCATGCCCGTTAAGAAAAGAAGCGGCTTTTCCGCTTCCGTGGGCAGGAGGGTGGATTCCTCGTGATGATAGCGGGAAACGGCATATCCCGTGTGCGGGTTGCGCACCGTCAGCGTCAGAGAGGTGCTCAGCCCCGGAAAGCGCACTTCTTTGGCGTAAATAACGTTGGTAATGTAAAGTCTGGACTCAAAAAATACGGAAGCGCGGTAATCCGCCTCCACGATATAATCATACTCTTTGCCTTTGTCTGCATCGTTGACGTCCACTTCCGTAAACAGCGTGGCCAGCGCATCCGCCACGGCGACGGACACGCCGTCGCGCACCTGAAAAGTAAACGAACGGTCGCTGAACGTGACCTGTTCGGGAATAAATTTATCCCCCACCACCATGACGCGGGCCTCTATTTTGTCGGAATAATCCGAATGTTTGTAAATACCGCGATGGATGCGGCCGTGATAGGCGCAGCCCTGAAAAGCAAAACAGAAGCACACAAACAGCGTAAAAAAACGGAAGCAATAGGTTTTCATGTTTATATTGTACTTTAATCGTCAGCCGAGGGGCAAAATGCCACTGAAAAACACGCGGCTGAGCAAACGCCACAAAGCCTTGAAACAAATAAGGTATTCATAAAAAATCCCCGGGGTATCCCGGGGATGTTGACTTGGGCAAGAAAGGTGTTTATTTCAAAGCCCGCAAAGCCTTGTACAAATTAGGGGCCTGCAGTTCCGTCACCAACAAATGGCTGTCCACTTGTTCCATCAATCCCAAAAGAGAACCTTGGTGAAAGTGGCATTTGTAATCATTGGTGTTGATGGCTCTCAACGCAACAGCGGCATGCAAAGGTTTGTTAGCTTTTAAAGCGGCATATTCATGTTCCAAACTTTCCACGGCGCCCATCAAATTCTGCCAGTAGAAATCCGAACAAGAAGCTTCCCGGACACCGGCGTCACGCACTCTGGCGGCTGCCGCAACGACGACTTGAATGTCTTCATCTTGAATGTCCGGCAGTTTGAGGTTGCTCAAATCTTCTTTCAGCTCCTGCGCCTGCACCTCCACGTTTCCATAATCGTTCCAGTTATACTTTTCTAACGTGGCAATGACTTGCAGCAAGGTCACATTGCCGTATTTGCTGCTGGCAAATTCATCGGACAAATCCACCAAAACAGCCGCTGCGTCTTTGGCATGGTCACGTTTCAAATTCACATAAGCGTGATTTAAATCTTCCACACGATACAAGAGATTCTGATGATAGAAATAATCATTCTGCCCCTCTTGGTTCAAGGCCCGCTGAACATTGTTCTTTTCGGCCAAGACGTCTTCCGTCGTGGTAGCGGCAAATCCCGCTCCGGCCAGCAACAACACGGCAAACATAAGTAGTAATTTTTTCATATTTTCTCCCTTTTAAATAACTTTATATTGCCTCTCTACATAAGTAGTATAAAATTTCTCGTTGCCTAAAAACAGGGTCTTTGGGCCTATTTTTTTTATAATTTAGGCCTAGTTCCTCTTTAGGACCTTTTCGCCAATCTTCTGAGAAAGCACAAAACAGCCCCGCCTTCTCTATGAAAGCGGGGCTTTGTCAGTCGGTTGAAAACTATTTCAACAAGACCTTGCGGGAAAGGCGCACTTTGCCGTTGCTGTCAATTTCCACGCATTTGACTTCCACCATATCGCCCAAGTGGAGCACGTCTTCCACTTTGTTGATGCGGTGTTTTTCAATTTCGGAAATGTGCAGCAGGCCGTCTTTGCCCGGCAAGATTTCCACAAACGCGCCGAACGGCTGAATGGACACGACTTTGCCTTTGTAAATCTTGCCCACTTCGGCTTCCGCGGTCATCATTTCAATTTCCGCTTTGGCCTGGTCCAGCTTGTCGCCGTTGGAAGCGGCGATGGTCACCGTACCGTCTTCTTCAATGTCAATCTTGGTATCGGTGGATTCGGTGATGCGTTTGATGTTCTTGCCGCCGGGGCCGATGAGCGCGCCGATTTTGTCCACGGGGATTTTCAGTTTGAAAATCACCGGGGCGTAGCGGGACACGTTCTTATTCGGTTCGGCGATGGTTTTTTCCATATGGTCCATGATGTGCAGGCGGCCGCGCGTGGCTTGCGCAATAGCCTGGCGCAAAATGTCCAGAGGAATGCCGGTCTTGAGTTTCACGTCCATTTGGAACGCCGTGATTCCGTTGCGGGAACCGGTCAGTTTAAAGTCCATATCGCCCAAATGGTCTTCCAGGCCCATAATATCGGACAAGACGACGAATTTGCCGTCGCCCGAAATGGCGCCCATGGCGATGCCGGAGCAGGCTGCTTTCATCGGCACGCCCGCGTCAAACAGCGCCAAGCTGCCGCCGCAAACGCTGGCCATAGAAGAAGAGCCGTTGGATTCCATAATATCGGATACCACGCGAATGGTATAAGGGAAGTCCGCTTCGCTGGGCAACAAGGGCATCAAAGCTCTGCGGGCCAATTCCCCGTGGCCGATTTCGCGGCGGCCGGGGCTGCGGTCCGGTTTGCATTCGCCCGTGGCAAAACCCGGGAAATTGTAGTGCAGCATGAAGCGTTCGTAGGTCGTTTCGTCCAACCCTTCCACCATTTGCTGGTCATCGGGCGTTCCCAAAGTGGCCACGGCCAAAGACTGCGTCTGACCGCGCGTAAACAAGGCGGAACCATGGGCGCGAGGCAACAAACCAACCATAGAGCTCAGCGGGCGGATTTCATCGGGCTTGCGTCCGTCCACGCGCACGTTTTCGTGCAGGACCATGGCGCGGGACTCTTCATACATGATGTTTTCCAAAGCCACGGCGGCGTAAGTGGCGGCGTTGTCGCCGTACGTCGAGGTGAGTTCTTCGGTGAAAGAGGCTTTCAGCTGGGCCACCTGCGTGTCGCGGGTTTGTTTATCGGAGAAAGCGTGCAAAATCTTTTTGGCTTCTTCGCGGAATTTGCCGTTGGCCAAATCCGCCACTTCCTGCGGCAGTTTTTCGGCCACATAAGAGAATTTGGCTTTGCCGCAAAGTTCGCGCAGTTTCAGCTGCACGGCGCACATTTTGTCAATTTCCGGCTTGGCGATTTCCATGGCTTTGATAATGGCTTCTTCTTCCACTTCTTTCGCGCCGCCTTCCACCATCAAAAGGCCCTGGGCAGAACCGGCGATAACCAGGTCCATGTCGCAGTCGGGTTCTTGTTTCTTGGTGGGGTTGACGATGTATTGGCCGTTAATGCGGCCGATGCGCACGGCGGCTACAGGCTCGTTAAACGGAATGGACGAAATGACCAACGCGGCCGAAGAGGCTAACACGCTGATAACGTCGGAGCCGTGCAAATCGTCGGAAGAGAGCACCATGGCCGTCACGTTGGTTTCGCAGGCGAAACCTTCCGGGAAAATCGGGCGCAGGGTGCGGTCAATAATACGGGAAGAAAGGGTTTCTTTCTTGCTGGCGCGGCCTTCGCGTTTAAAAAAACCGCCCGGGATTTTGCCGGCGGCATAGGTGCGTTCTTTGTAGTTGACGGTCAAAGGCATAAAGTCGGACAGGCCCGGCTTCTGTTCTTTGGTGCAGACGGCGGTGGCCAAAACTTTGGTTTCGCCCAAAGTGACCATAACGGCGCCGTCGGCCTGTTTGGCGATTAGTCCGGTTTGCAGGTTAATCGTTTGGCCGCCGACTTCCACATCCAGCGAGTGGATGTCAAATTTATGGTTAAAATTTTCCATTTACGGTTATTTCCTTAATTTGAGTTCTTTGGTGACCTGCTGGTATTTTTCAAAATCGGATTTTTTCAAATAAGCGAGCAGGCGTTTGCGCTGGCCGACCAATTTGTTCAAGCCGCGTTCGCCGGAGAAGTCTTTCGGATTGGATTTGAGGTGATTGGAAATGTAGGCAATCCGTTCGGTAATCAGAGCGATTTGCACAGCAGCGGAACCAGTGTCCGTGGGGCTGGTCTGAAATTTGCCGATAATGTCTTTTCTGTCTTGCATCGAGAGTACCATCTTATTATACACTTAGGTTGAAAACTGAAACGACCAAGCGTCCCATCTCCTTAGGAAACGCCGAGCCGGAGTCCAACCTTCTCCTTTTGTTAGTTTGTACACAAGTACACCTTATTATAACATAAAAAAAGCCCTCCGGGGCGGGTTTTGCCGCGGGGAGCCTCTGATCTATAAAGATTATAGCATATCCCGATAAAAAACGTCCGCCGGTTTGGAAGCCGGCGGACGCAGTGTAGGAGGAGATATGACGGATAAAATCAGCAGAAACTGACGCCCAAATGCAGCCCGGCGTAGCGTTCCGTATTATAAAGCTCTATATCATTAATGGTGGTAAAATCTCTAAATTCCCGTTTTACCCATCCGATTTCCCGCTCCAGACGTCTTTTCTTCATAATTTGCACTCTGCGCGTTTGTACCATATTGTTTTTCATAAATACCCCCGGACCTCTTTTTCTGTTTCCTTTTCTTTCTCTATATACAGTTTATTTTTTGACGAGGGAGAAAAACAGGGTCATTGGGCCCAGCAAGATCCGCTTTTTGGACCTAATGCCGCAAGGAGCGCGGACCCATAAATTTTCTTTTTCTAAGGCCCATAGACTCTGGGTCTTTGGACCCATAAAAAACCCCCGCCGGGAAGCGGGGGTGCGGGAAAAAAGCAATCTACCAATTTTTATATTTATCCAAGAATGCATCCAAATACGAAACGTCCGCCTTGGGCAGCACGGCCATTTCCCTGAGTTTGGGGTTGACGATGCATACGGCATTGTCCGGGCAGTTTTTCAAAATCAGCTCTTTGGAGGAATCGTATTTCCAACTCATCCAATTGGAGCGGATAATATAAATTTTCTTGTTATAAAACCGGCCGTATTCTTTGGTTTTAAACAAGTTTTTAAACTCTCTTAAAAACGCGTTATGTTTGCCCCTCCAATTTACAAACACCACCGTGTTGTCCTGCCCATAGAACGGCTTGACCCAGGGGTCCGGCGACAGCGGAGAAGCCGCATAGACTTTTTCCTCTATTTTAAGCGGCGCGGCAAAAGACGCCGCCTCCTGCCGGGTAAGTTTGCGCAAGGACAAAGGTTTGGCAGGCAGCAAATCCCGCACTTCCCAGCCCGTATATTGATAGACCATGTGCAATCCGGCCCACAGGACAAGCGCGGCCAGCAAAGCTTTTTTCATTCTACCACTCCTTAAAGCGTTCCAACAAAACGGCCAGTTGGGCGCTGTTTTGGGAATTATCTATCACGGCCTGACGCGTTTGTGGGTCAATGATGCATATCCCCTCTCCGCAGTGGTCAAAAAGCCATTCTTTCGGACAGTTGCGGCAAAAAACCGTTTCCGAAGAGCCGACGTTTACGATATCGCGCGTATAATAATTTTTATAGTCCGAGGAGGCGAACAGCGCGTCCAGTTTGCGCCGAAAAGCGCGGGAGTACGGGCATCCGGGCAAAGCCAACATAAAAATGCGTTTTTTATCCCCGTTCAAATATTGGGAAAAATCTCCCCCCGCCCGATAAACGGCGTCCGGAATAGACACGATTTGGACGTTTTTCAATACGGTCGGCCCCGAAGAAGCGGGTTTGGCCGCGGCGGGACGGGCTTTGGAAGCCGGGACGGAAACGGGCGCGCTCGTCACCTGCGACGGAGAAGTTTTGGGAATGTCCAAATTCTCCAAAGCGGAAGCATACTGGTCGGAGGTTTCCCACTCTTTCATAAACTCCTCCCATTCTTTATCGTCCTGTGCAGAAAAATCAGGCTTCGCTTCCGTACGGAACACAAACACCGACGCTGTGGCCAGCACAAGCAGTACCAAAAAAAACTGTATAAAAGTAAATCCTTCCCGGCGCATATTCCCCCTCCTTAATTTTTCATTATTGTAGCAAAAAAGCGCAGGCGTAAAAATAAATTTCCTTTTCTACCGGAAATGTACTACAATATGGAAGTGCAAACCTGTTTTACGCGGCGGCGCGCAGCCGCTGCGCACGCTATCTATTATGGAGAAGAATAAAAACATGGTAAAGAAAACTGCAAAAAAAACCGCCAAAAAAGCCGTTAAAATCAATAAAATGGTTTACGCTTTCGGCGGAGGAAAAGCCGACGGAAACGGCAAAATGAAAGAACTTTTGGGCGGAAAAGGCGCCAACTTGGCCGAAATGGCCGGACAGCTCAAACTGCCCGTTCCCCCGGGATTTACGATTACCACCGAAGTCTGCACCTACTATTGGAACAATAAAAAAACCTACCCCAAAACTTTGAAAGCCGACGTGGAAGCCAACCTTAAAAAAGTGGAAAAGCTGACCAAAAAACAGTTTGGCTCCGAGAAAAACCCCCTGCTTGTGTCCGTCCGCTCCGGCGCGCGCGCTTCTATGCCGGGCATGATGGAAACGATTTTGAACATCGGTCTGACGGAAGAAACCATTCCGGGCATGATTGCCAAAACCAATGACGAACGCTTCGTCTATGACGCCTACCGCCGCTTGATTATGATGTATTCCGACGTGGTGATGGAAAAAGCCGCCGGCATTGAACCCAAAGACGGCGAAGGCATCCGCAAAATTTTGGACGGCATGCTGGGCGACCTGAAAAAGAAACTCGGCGTGACCGACGACACCCAAATCCCCGCCGAAGAACTGAAAAAACTGTGCGGCGAATTCAAAAAAACCGTCAAAAAAGTGCTGGGCAAAGAATTTCCGGACAACCCGTCCGAGCAGCTCTGGGGCGCCATCGGCGCGGTGTTTGCTTCTTGGAACGGCAAACGCGCCATCGCCTACCGCAACATTGAAAACATCCCGCACGACTGGGGCACGGCCGTCAACGTGCAGACCATGGTGTTCGGCAATATGGGCGACACTTCCGCCACCGGCGTGGCCTTCACCCGCAACCCGGGCAACGGCGACAGCCATTTTTACGGCGAATACTTGATTAACGCCCAAGGCGAAGACGTGGTGGCCGGAATCCGCACCCCGTCCCCAATGAACAAGTGGTCCGCCAACGCTCACTCGGCCCACTTGCCGACGCTGGAAAAAGTCATGCCGAAGGTTTACAAAGAACTGGACGCCATCCAGAAACGTCTGGAAAAACATTTCCATGACATGCTGGATATTGAATTTACCATTGAACACGGCACCCTGTGGATGCTGCAGTGCCGCGTGGGCAAACGCAACGGCACCGCGGCCGTACAAATGGCGTTGGACATGCTCAAAGAACGCTTAATCAACAAAGAAACCGCCGTTCTGCGCGTGACCCCGCACCAGCTGGGTGAATTGTTGCTGCCCGCCATTGACCCCAAAGCCGAAGCCCAGGCCAAACCCGTGGCCAAAGGCTTGCCGGCCGGGCCGGGCGGAGCCAGCGGAATGATCGTCTTCAACTCCGAAGACGCCATCAAATTGCAGGCCGCCGGACAGAACGCCATTTTA
>CAMGSK010000011.1 GCA_946061795.1 uncultured Elusimicrobium sp. | reverse complement strand
CGATCGTTCCCACGTTCACGTGCGGCTTAGACCGCGAAAATTTTTCCTTTGCCATAGTAGATAAATCTCCTTACTTAATGGGGGTTTTTAAAAACCCGCGCCCGCCGGCAGGCGGACGCGGGGATAAACTTAGGCTTTAACGGCCGTTCTCTTCTCAATAATGGCTTTGGCCACGTTGCCCGGTACCTCAGCGTAGTGGCTGGGTTCCATGGTAAACGAAGCGCGGCCCTGAGACAAAGAGCGAACGTTGGTGGCATAGCCGAACATTTCGGCCAGAGGCACTTCCGCGCGCACGAAGCGCACATTTCCGCGTACGCCCATTTCACCGATTTGACCGCGGCGGGAGCTCAAGTCACCGATAATGTCGCCCAGGTTGGCTTCCGGAGCCACCACTTCCACTTTCATAATAGGCTCCAAGATAATCGGGTTGGCTTTTTTCGCGCCGTCTTTCAAGGCCATAGACGCGGCGATTTTAAAGGCCATTTCGGAGGAGTCCACTTCGTGGAAAGATCCGTCGTACACGGCAACTTTAATGTCCACCAGCGGGAATCCGGCCAAAGCGCCGCTGTCCAACGCTTCGCGGCAGCCTTTTTCAATGGCGGGGATGTATTCTTTCGGAATGCGTCCCTGGGTGATTTCGTTGACGAACTCAAACCCTTTGCCTTTTTCCTGCGGTTCCAGTCTCAAGAGCACGTGACCATATTGGCCGCGGCCGCCAGACTGGCGCACAAATTTGGTTTCCTGCTGGACGGTCTTGGTAATCGTCTCGCGGTACGCCACCTGCGGCGCGCCGACATTGGCCTGCACGTTAAACTCGCGTTTCATGCGGTCCACGATGATGTCCAAGTGCAATTCGCCCATACCGGAAATAACGGTCTGGCCCGTTTCTTCGTCCGTGCGGACGCGGAAGGTCTGGTCTTCTTCGGCCAGGCGGCCCAGCGCGATGCCCATTTTTTCTTCGTCTTCTTTGGACTTCGGCTCCACGGCCACGGAGATAACCGGTTCAGGGAACGTAATGCTTTCCAGCACGATCGGATGATCGGGGGCGCAGATGGTTTGACCGACTTGAGAGTTCTTAATGGCCACGGTGGCGGCAATTTCGCCGGCGCCGAGCTCTTTAACTTCCTCACGTTTGTCGGCCATCATGCGCATCATGCGGCCCACGCGCTCCGTGGCGCGTTTGGCGGGGAACAGAATGGTGTCGCCCGCTTTGAGCACGCCGGAATAAATGCGGAAATAGCTGAGCTTACCGACAAAGGGGTCCGTCTGCACTTTGAAAATCAAACCGCAGAAAGGCTCTTTGTTGGACGCTTTGCGTTCTTCTTCTTCGCCGCTGTCGGGATTGGTTCCTTTGACGGGCGGAATATCTTCAGGAGAGGGAAGATACAAGTTCACGCAGTCCAGCAAAGGCTGCACGCCTTTGTTTTTGTAAGACGAACCGCAAATCACGGGGAAGAATTTGCCCGTCAAGGTTCCTTTGCGGATGGCTTTGTTGATTTCGTCTTCGGTAAAGTTGGTTTCGCCGCCCAAATAGCGCTCCATGATGGACTCGTCAAAATCGGCGAGTTTTTCAATCATTTCGGTGCGGTATTTTTCCGCGGTTTCTTTCAGATCGGCCGGGATATCCACGTAATTAAACGTCGCGCCGTTGTGGTCGCCGTCCCAGATAATACCCTGCATTTTGACCAAGTCCACCACGCCGACGAATTTATCTTCCGCGCCGATGGGGATCTGAATCGGGCAGGCGTTTCCGCCCAGCTTTTCTTTAATGGAGTTGGCGGAGCGGAAGAAATCCGCGCCCGTGCGGTCCATTTTGTTGATGTAAGCGATGCGCGGCACATGGTATTTGTCAGACTGGCGCCACACTGTTTCGGACTGGGGCTCCACACCCTGCACGCCGTCAAAGCAGCAGACCGCGCCGTCCAAAACGCGCAAAGAACGTTCCACTTCGGCCGTGAAGTCCACGTGTCCCGGAGTGTCAATAATGTTGAGCTGGCAGTCTTTCCACACGCAGTAAATGGCGGCGGAGGTAATGGTGATACCTCTTTCGCGTTCCTGTTCCATCCAGTCGGTCACGGACGCGCCGTCGTGCGTCTCGCCGATTTTGTGCACTTTGCCCGTGTAGTACAAAATGCGCTCGGACGTGGTGGTTTTACCCGCGTCAATGTGGGCGATAATACCGATGTTTCTGATTTTGTTTAAAGGATAGGTTTTGAACTCAGCCATAATATATCCCTAAATTACCACTTGAAATGCGCAAAAGCGCGGTTGGCTTCGGCCATTTTATGCACGTCTTCGCGTTTTTTGAACGCGGTGCCTTCTTTTTTGGCGCCGAGCATAATTTCTTCAGCCAATTTTTCGGCCATCGGGCGGCCTTTGCGGCTTTGGGCCGCGCCAATCAGCCAGCGCATAGCCAAAGAGGTGCTGCGCAGCGGTTTGACTTCTGTCGGCACCTGATAGGTAGCGCCGCCGACGCGGCGGGCTTTTACTTCCACCAGCGGGCGGACGTTTTCAATGCATTTGTTGAACACGGCCACGCCGTCTTCTTTGGTCTTGTCGGCGATAATCACGAGCGCGTCGTTCAAGATTTTTTCGGCGGTCGCTTTTTTGCCTTCAAAATTCAATTTGTTTACAAACCGGGCCACCAGCACGGAATTGTGTTTGAAATCCGGCGCGGGCTGCGGTCTTCTGTCACGGGGTCTTAAACCTTTTCTAGGCATATTAAATCATTCTCCTCTTATTTACCGGCTTTGGGTCTTTTCACGCCGTACAGCGAGCGGCCCTGTTTTCTGTTTTCAACTCCGGACGCGTCCAACGCGCCGCGGATGATGTGGTAGCGCACACCCGGCAAGTCTTTCACACGTCCGCCGCGCACGAGCACGATAGAGTGTTCCTGCAGGTTGTGTCCCACTCCGGGAATATAAGCGGTCACTTCAACTTTGGAAGTCAATTTCACACGGGCCACCTTTCTCAAAGCAGAGTTCGGCTTTTTAGGGGTCGTGGTATAAACACGGGTGCAAACGCCCCGTCTCTGGGGGCAGGCTTGCAAGGCCGGAGATTTGGTCCGGTTCGTTTCTTTCGCGCGCCCGTATTTCACTAATTGGTTTACTGTAGGCATTATTGCTTCTCTCCTGTTTCTTTCTGTTCTTTGCGTTTTTGTTCAAATTCGTCGGCAATCTGTCTGGCGGAAATACCCGTACCCGCCGGGATCAAATGACCCACGATGACGTTTTCTTTCAGGCCTTGCAAATCGTCCACCTGGCCCGTGATGGCGGCGTCCGTCAGGACCTTGGTGGTTTCCTGGAAGCTGGCCGCCGAGATAAATGATTCGGAAGCGAGAGACGCCTTGCTGATACCCAAAAGGATGGTTTCCGCGTCGGCCGGGTTTTTGCCCTCGGCTTTCATCTTCGCGTTTTCCCGCAGCCAGCTTGCGCGGCTCAAGATTTCTCCTTTTAGGAAGTGGGTGTCGCCCGCATCCAGAATTTTCACGTTCCCCAACATCTGACGGACAATAACCTCGATATGTCTGTCATTAATCGTCACGCCCTGCAGTCTGTACACTTCCTGGATGGCGTTTAACAGGAACTCTTGCGCTTCTTTTTCGCCTTTGACGCGCAACACGTCATGCGGGTCAATGGCACCGTCGGTCAGCGCTTCGCCGACGCCCACATGGTCTCCTTCATAGACGACCAAGTGTTTGCCTTGGGGAATGCTGTAGGATTTTTCCTGATTCGTTTCAGCGTTCCTTACGACGACTTCAATCAAACCTTTGGGCGAAGTTTCCAAGCTCACTACGCCTTCAAACTCGGAGATAATGGCCGGGTTTTTGGGGCGGCGCGCTTCAAAGAGCTCCGCGATTCTGGGCAGACCGCCCGTGATGTCTTTTGTGCCGCCGGCTTCTCTGCCGATCTTGGCCAAGACGTCACCCGCTTCCACTTCTTCTCCGTTTTCCACCATCAAAATGGTGTCAATCGGCAGCGGAAGGCTGGTCTTGCCGGTTTTGCCCTCAATGCTGATGCGCGGGTTTTTCTTACCCATGCGGCTGGCGATAATTTTTCTTTCAATAACGCCGGTCACTTTGTTGCGCTCTTCCTGCAAGGTGATACCTTCAATAACGTCGGTCAGACGCACGGTGCCTTTGGCTTCGGCAAGCACAGGAATGGAGTGCGGGTCCCACTCAGCAAGCAGGGTGCCTTTTTCAACGGTCGCCTTGTCATTGGTGTAAACGGTGGCGCCGTACTGAATCTTATATTCTTTTATTGTACCATTTCCGGCCTCTACAAAGATAGAGCCGTTGCGGGAAAGACAGATTTTGTTGTCATACACGTTGGTGATGACTTTCATGTCTTTAAACGTCACTTTACCGGAAATTTCAGCCACGGCCTGGGAGCGGGACAACACGCGCGAGGCCGTACCACCGATGTGGAAGGTACGCAACGTCAGCTGCGTGCCCGGTTCGCCGATGGACTGTGCGGCAATGATACCCACTGCGTCTCCGGGGTTGCTCATATTGGCGGTCGCCAAAGAGACACCGTAGCACTTGGCGCATACGCCGTAAGGCGATTCGCAGGTCAGCACGGAGCGGATACGCACAGATTCCACGCCGTATTTTTTGACCAGCTTGCTCTGCTCCAGCGTAATGACGTCGCCTTCTTTAATAATGGTTTTTTCTTCTTCGGTGCCGTCGGCTTTCTGCACTTTGACCACCACGTTTTCCAAGCTGGTGCGGCCCAAAATGCGTTCTTCAATGGGTTCCACCATTTCTTCGCCGCTCATCAAAGATTTCACCACAATGCCGTTGTGCGTGTGGCAGTCGTGCTCCGTGACCACCACGTTGTGGGCCACGTCCACCAGACGGCGGGTCAGATAACCTGCGTCGGCGGTTTTCAAAGCGGTATCAGACAAACCTTTACGTCCGCCGTGCGTGGAAATAAAGTACTCGAGCACGGACAAACCTTCGCGGAAGTTGGCGGTAATCGGGTTTTCAATAATTTCGCCCTGTCCGCCGGTCAGCTTTTTCTGCGGTTTGGCCATCAGACCGCGCATACCGGCCAGCTGGCGCACCTGCTGGCGGCTTCCGCGCGCGCCGGAATCGGCCATCAAATACACGGAGTTAAAACGCTGCCCGAGTTTGGGATCGTATTTGCCGTCTTCAAATTTTTTCATTTCTTTGAAGAGTTCCGTTCCCACATCGTCGGTCACGCGCGTCCAGATATCCACCACTTTGTTATAGCGTTCGCCTTCGGTGATGATACCGGCTTCGGCCTGGGCCTGAATGGCTTTGACTTTCTTTTTCGCTTCGTCAATATACTTCTGTTTGGCAGCGGGAATCGTCATGTCGGCCACGGAAATGGACAGACCGGACTGGGTGGCGTAGCTGTAGCCCAGTTTCATGATCTTGTCCAAAAGCTGCACGGCTTCATAGCGGCCGTATTCTTTGCTCTTATAGCATTCGTCCACCAACGCGCCCAACTCTTTCTTGCCGATGGCTTTGTTCATATACGGCCAGCCTTTGGGCAGAATATTGTTGAAAATAATACGTCCGGCGGAAGTGTAATCTTTCCATTTGGAAGCGTTCTGCGCGTCTTTGGGGTCCAAACCTTCTTCGGCCAAAACGTTAATGCCGCGCACTTTGATTTTGGCGTGCAAAGACAGCTTGCCGTATTCCAGCGCGACCAGCGCGTCTTCTTTGCTGCCGAAGATAGAGCCTTCGCCCAAATCGCCGTCTTTGATTTTGGTGATGAAGTTTACGCCCAACACCATGTCGTGAGACGGAGCGGCGATAGGTTTGCCGGAAGCGGGAGACAAAATATTGTTAGACGCCAGCATCAGCGTGCGGGCTTCCATTTGCGCTTCCAAAGACAGCGGCACGTGAACGGCCATCTGGTCACCGTCGAAGTCGGCGTTGAAAGCGGCGCAGGTCAGCGGGTGCAGCTGAATGGCTTTACCTTCAATCAGCACCGGTTCAAAGGCCTGAATACCCAGTCTGTGCAGCGTCGGGGCGCGGTTCAACAGCACCGGGTGATTTTTGGTCACTTTTTCCAAAATGTCCCAAATTTCCGGGCGGACGCGCTCCAACATTTTTTTGGCGGACTTGAGAGTGACGCCTTCCTTTTTCATAAGTTCGCCGATGATAAAAGGTTTGAACAGTTCCAATGCCATCAGTTTCGGGAGTCCGCACTGGTGGATTTTCAGGCTCGGGCCCACGACGATGACGGAGCGGCCGGAATAGTCCACGCGTTTACCCAGCAGGTTCTGGCGGAAACGTCCGTGTTTACCCTTAATGCTGTCGGAAAGGGATTTAAGAGGTCTGCCTCCCGGCCCGATAAACACTTTGCCGCGCGCGCCGTTTTCAATAAGCGCGTCCACGGCTTCCTGCAAGAGACGTTTTTCGTTGTAAATCATCACTTCCGGAGCCCGCAAGGATTCAATGTGTTTCAAGCGGTTGTTGCGGTTGATGATTCTGCGGTACAAGTCGTTCAAATCCGACGCGGCGAAGCGGCCGCCATCGAGCGGTACCAGCGGGCGCAAATCCGGCGGAATCACCGGTAGGACGCTTAAAATCATCCATTCGGGGCGGTTGCCGCTTTCTTTAAACTCTTCCATCGTTTTGACACGGCGAATGAGTTTGGTGCGCTCCAATTCGCTTTGCGTATTTTTGAGCTGTTCGTGCAAAGCCGGAATTTCTTTGTCAAAATCAATGCCTTCCAACAGCGTGCGGATAGCGGGCGCGCCGATGTCCACTTTGAGGCGGGAGCCGTGTTTTTTGCGGGCTTCGCGCACTTGCGCGTCGGACAAGAGCGTGCCTTTTTTGAAATCGGTGCGGCCGGTCACGCTGTCCACGCAGTCTTCAATGACCACGTAGGACGCGTAATACACCACGCGCTCCAAATCCGTCGTGCGCATATCCAGCAAAATGCCGATGCGCGACGGGTTTTTGCGCAGGAACCACACGTGGGCCACGGGCACAGCCAGCTCAATATGGCCCATGCGTTCGCGACGCACTTTGGCTTCGGTAATTTCCACGCCGCAGCGGTCGCAGGTAATGCCTTTAAATTTCACCCAGCGGTATTTGCCGCAGGCGCATTCGTAGTCCTTGGTGGGGCCGAAAATGCGTTCGCAGAACAGACCGTCTCGCTCCGGTTTGAGCGTGCGGTAGTTGATGGTCTCCGGTTTTTTCACTTCGCCGTAAGACCAAGACATGATCTGCTCCGGGCTGGCGATGCCCAGTTTAATCGCGTCAAAATCAAAGAAGTTTAGTTCTCCGAGTTTTTTGATTTTTTTGGTAGTTTGCATGTGTTAAATTCTCCGAACGCTATTTGACGATTTCCGCTTCCTGCGCCTCTTCCACCGGCGCCGCGTTTTGCGCGGCGGCGGGGAGTTTGGCGTCATTGTCTTTCATCTTTTTCAAGAGGTCCACGCTCAGGCCCAGGGCCTGCAGTTCTTTAATCAAGACTTTGAAAGACTCCGGCACGCCGGGCTGAGCCGGGGCGTCGCCTTTGACGATGGATTCGTACATTTTGGTGCGGCCCACAAAGTCGTCGGACTTCACCGTCAGGAATTCCTGCAAGGTGTACGTCGCGCCGTAGCCTTCGATGGCCCACACTTCCATTTCACCGAAGCGCTGACCGCCGAACTGGGCTTTACCGCCCAAAGGCTGGCGCGTAATCAAGCTGTACGGACCGGTGGAACGGGCGTGCACTTTGTCTTCCACCAAGTGAATCAGTTTGAGCATGTACATATAACCGATGGTCACTTTTTCTTCAAACGGCAAGCCCGTGCGTCCGTCGTAAAGGGTGATGCGGCAGTAGTCGTCGGGCAAGTACTTTTTGGCGTACTCTTCGCGCTCTTTGCCTTTCAGCCCTTTGTCGTCCAAAATTTTCTCTTTGGCCAGTTTAACCTGTTCCACCACTTCGGCTTCCGTCGGTCCATCAAAGACCGGGGTTGCGGCGTTGTAGTTAAGCTGTTTGGCCGCCCAGCCGAGCATGGTTTCCAAAAGCTGTCCCACATTCATACGGGAAGGAATACCCAACGGGGAGAGCACGACGTCCAGCGGCGTGCCGTCCGGCAGGAAGGGCATGTCTTCTTCGGGCAAAATGCGGGCCACAATACCTTTGTTTCCGTGGCGGCCAGACATTTTGTCGCCCACGTGCAGTTTGCGTTTGGAGGCGATGTAAACTTTGACGGATTTGTTAACCGTCACCGCGAGTTCGTCGCCTTGTTTGGAAAATTCAATTTCGCGCTCAAAATGTTCCACGGCTTTCTTTTCAAACATTTTGTACAACTTGTTCAAGCGGGCCGTTTCTTCTTTCAGCGCGGCTTCTTTCTTAATAGTGGCTTTGGCATTGTCCAACGCGCGTTTGCGCTGTTCGGCCAAAAGGGCCAAAGCTTCGTCCCGTTCCGTTTCCAACGCTTTGAGGCGGGCTTTTTCTTCGGCTTTGGTCAGTTTTTCTTTGCGCACGAACACGCGGGTTCCCAGGATTTTACCGCTGGTGCCCGGAGGTACGCGCAGAGAAGCGTCCACCACGTCATCGGCTTTCTTACCGAAAATGACTTTGAGCAGTCTTTCTTCCGGGGTCAGCTGTTGTTCGCCTTTGGGGGTCACTTTGCCGACCAGAATGTCGCCCGGTTCCACCACGGTGGCGGGCATCACGATGCCGTCATTGTCCAAGTGGGACAAAGCGTCCGCGCCGATGTTCGGGATATCACGGGTAATTTCTTCCGCGCCCAGTTTGGTGTTGCGCGCATCCACGCTGAATTCATGCAGGTGAATGGAGGTGAAAACGTCGTCGCGCACCAAGCGGCTGGACACTAAAATGGCGTCTTCGTAGTTATACCCTTCCCAGCACATAAAGCCCACCAGCATGTTGCGGCCCAGAGAGAGGCAGCCGTTGTTCATAGACGGACCGTCTCCCAGCACTTGGCCTTTCTTTACCGTATCGCCCGCAAAGACGATAGGGTGCTGGTTGATGCAGGTGTCCTGGTTGGAGCGTTTATATTTCAAAAGTTCATACACGTCCGTGGAGCCGTCGGCGGTTTCCACCACGATGCGCGATCCGTCGGCAAATTGCACTTTGCCGGGGCGTTTGGCCACCACGGCGCTTCCGGCGTCGCGCGCCACTTCGTGTTCAATGCCGGTACCCACAAACGGGGCTTCCGTCACGAGCAAAGGCACGCCCTGGCGCTGCATGTTGCAGCCCATCAAGGCACGGTTGGCGTCGTCGTGTTCCAAGAACGGGATGAGCGCGGCGGATACGCTGATGACTTGCAGCGGGGACACGTCCATATAGTCCACGTTTTTGGGAGCGACCATAGGATAATCGGAGCGGACGCGGCAGGCCACGGCTTCTTCCATAATCTTGCCGTTTTTGTCCAGCGCGATATTGGCCTGGGCGACAAACTTATCGTCTTCGGCGTCAGCGGTCAGCTCTTCCACCTTATCAGTCACTTTGCCGTTTTCCACTTTGCGGTATGGCGTTTCAATCAAGCCGTACTTGTTGACCTTGGAATAGCAGGCCAAAGAAGTGATCAAACCGATGTTCGGGCCTTCCGGCGTTTCAATCGGGCAGACGCGGCCATAGTGCGTATAGTGCACGTCGCGCACTTCGAAGCCAGCGCGTTTTCTGTTCAAACCGCCGGGACCCAAAGCGGACAAGCGGCGTTTGTGCGTCAATTCGCCCAGCGGGTTAATCTGGTCCATAAACTGGGAGAGCTGGGACGTACCAAAAAATTTGCGGATAATCGCCTGCACCGGCTGCGCGTTTACCAAAGCGCGCGGGGTGAAGGAGGTCAGTTCGCGGTTCATGCGGTCCCGCGCGGTTTTGGCCATTTGGGACAAACCGATGCGGATTTGGTTCTCCAACAATTCCCCGATACCGCGTACGCGGCGGTTGCCGAGGTGGTCAATGTCGTCCACTTTAAAGGTAAAATCATCGCCGTACATCTTTTGGGCGTCTTCGCCGGCGTTCAAAGCCAACAGATATTTGACGGTGACAATCACGTCTTCCGGCGCCAACGTGCGGCGGCGTTCGGACGGCGTGGTGAATTTTTTGAATTTCAGTTTGTTCACCAATTCAAACATCTTGGCAAATTTCTTGTTGATTTTGTAGCGGCCCACGAAGCTGAGGTCGTAGCGGCGGATATTGTCAAACACCAGATTATCCAAGAAGTGCTCTGCCTGTTCTTTCACGACGAAATCCTGGCCGCGCATTTTCTTGTAAATTTCGGCCTGGGCTTCGGCGGCGGTGCGAATGGAATCCTTGCGGTGCTCCAGCGTGGCCAAAATACCCGGGTCGTCCTGACGGGGTTTGCCGGAAATGACTTTAATGGTTTTTACGCCTTTTTCCACCAACGTTTGGAAAAGTTTGTCATCCACGGGGATGGTGGCTTTATCGTCCAAGTTCCACAGCACTTCGCCGGTGGAAGGATCGTAAATATCATCAGCGGCGTAGCGGCCGATGACATTGTCAATTTCCGTCGGTTTAATCGCTACGTCTTCGCAATTGTAAAATGCCTGAATGATTTGGGCGTTGGTTTCCAGTCCGCAAGCGCGCAGGAACGTGGAAGCCAAGACTTTTTTCTTGCGGTCAATGCGCACCCACAAGGCGTTCATCAAGTCAAAGGAGAACTCAATCCACGCGCCGCGGTAGGGTATGATGCGTGCCACATACAGCTTTTTACCGAGGGTGGACTGTTTTTTCTCTTCGTCTTCTTCAAAAATAATGCCGGGGGAGCGGTGCATCTGGCTGACGACCACGCGTTCGGCTCCATTGAACACAAAGCAGCCGGAATCGGTCATCAAGGGCAAATCGCACAGCGTGACGTCCTGGTCGGACGCTTCCTTCATCTTGCCGTTTTTCTGCTTGACGTACAAGCGCAAAAGGGCTTTGAGCGGGGCGGAGTAAGTGCTGTCGCGCACGGCGGCTTCAGCCGGCGTGGCGTAGCGGGGAGAGCCCAGCTCATATTTCAAAAATTCCAGACGCATGCTGCCGTCGGGCGCTTCGATGGGGAACACGTCTTCAAACGCGGCCTGCAGGCCTTTGAGTTCTCTTTTGGAAGGCGCGACGTCCAGCTGCAAAAAGTCCACAAAAGACTGTTTTTGCATGTCCAGCAAGTCGGGAAGCGGTAGTTTGGAAGAAATCTTGCCAAAATTTTTCTGTGGTATCATTGCGTTTTATTCCTGCCTTGGTCTTAGCCGAATAAATTTATTTTTGTGCACGCATAAGACAAAAATAAATTCACCGGCTTGGGCTTCATACGAAGCGGAAGGGACAAATCCCCGCCCCCGTAAAGAGGGCGGGGAAATATAGTCTGCTGACTATTTGAGTTCGACGGTGCCGCCGGCTTCGGTGATTTTCTTTTTCAATTCTTCAGCTTCGGCTTTGGCAACGTTTTCTTTCACAGCTTTCGGGGCGCCTTCCACGAGGTCTTTGGCTTCTTTCAAGCCCAAGCCCGTGATTTCGCGCACGACTTTGATCACCGCGATTTTTTTGGCGGCGTCAACGGCGGTCAGCATGACGTTGAATTCGTCTTTTTCTTCGGCAGCGGCGGCACCGGCAGCGGCGGGAGCGGCAGCTACGGCCACGGCGGGAGCGGCGGCTTTAACGCCGAATTTTTCTTCAATAGCTTTCACGAGTTCGGAAAGTTCCAGAACGGTGAGTTCAGCAATAGCGTTTACTAATTCTTCATTGGTCAATTTAGCCATTTTATTTTTCCTTTATGTATAGAGTAGCTGCGCTTCTGCGTAAACCGGGTTTACGCCCGTGCATTTATCCCGTTAGGGGCTACTACCGAACGATGTCGGGTTTGGACCTTGCCTTTTAAACGGCCACGGCTTTTACAAACTTTCGTTTATTATCGCCGTACAATTTTGTAAATTCCGGCGGTTTTGGATTTTTTTGCTCCTTACATAACTAACGCTATGCTGCGTCGCAAAGAAAATCCAAACCCGCTCTGAATTTTCAAAATCACTCCGCTGACGATAGCACCAGCCTCGTATAAACCGTTTCGCTTATATTACCCCGGAGCCAAAGCTCCCTTGCAATAAAGCAGACGTTATTATTTGCCCTGTTTTTCTTCCAAGGCTTTGATAACGTAGGCAAAATCCCTGATCGGAGCCTGCAGGACTTGCGCCGACTGGGCAACCGCGCTGTACAACGCACCGGCCAACTTGGACAGGTTTTCTTCTTTGGTACCGATGGTAGCCAATTGTTTTACCTGAGCCTCGTCATACCATACTCCGTCGGAATAGCAAGCTCTGAGCTTCAAAGCCGCTTGGGTCTTTTGGAAATCCACCAGCGTTTTGGCTACAGCGGCGATATCGCCGCCGACGGCCACCGCCGTAGGCCCTTGAAAAAGCTTTCCGTCAGCTCCTTCAATTTTGGCCTGCCGGATGGCGTGATCCAAGATGGCGTTGCGCTCAACGCGGAATTTGGCTCCGGTCGGGGCAAGTTTCGCTCTCAAATCAGCCATATCCACAAACTTCAAGCCTTGATAGGCCGTGAAGAAAATGGTGCCGGCATTGGTGATTTCGGCAGACAACTCTTGCGACTTTTGTTTCTTTTGTTCTTTAGTCAGGTTCATTTTATTGCCTGTATTTAAACGCCTTTTTCTGTCTCTTCTCTGTTAATTTTAGACAGAGAAAACGACAGCCAAAGACACCACATCCGTCGTTCTCCGACGGAGGTATCAATGGTTGGCGTTTAAAAATCCGGGATACTTCTTATTCTATTTTATCAATAAAAGCCGCCTATTGCAACCCTTTTTGCAATCGTCTTATCCGCGGCTTCTGTATATATTATAACAAAAAACGATGAGCAAAGACAGTCTGTTTTTGAGTTTTTCTTTACAGTGTTTTTCCGTTTTTGTAGAATAATGCATATTTAACGGAAGGAGTTTCGGAACAAAACGCCGCCGGGCGTAAACATACAATTTATAGCTATATTTGAACCGCATTCGGCATGCGGGTTAACTTCGCAAGAAGTTCTCCAAGAAGTCAAATATAGCCGTTTTAGGCACAAAACTCAGGGAAGTCATGAGCCCTCCGTTTTGTGCCCAGTGTTTATCGTCTAACGATAAGCCACGGCTATTATATAAGGGCAACTTCTTGGAGGCTCTGTATGATGGCCGTTTTTATTGTACAGAGCTTGTCTATAGGAACCAAACGATGAACGCAACACTTAAACCGACCTCTTACCGGGGATTTACTTTAATCGAACTGCTGGTCATAGTATTAATTAGTGGGATCTTAAGTTCTATCGCGCTGCCGCAATACCAAAAAGCGGTGGCAAAAAGCCAGGCGACCCAAGCCTTAATTACGCTCAAATCGGTGGCTCAGGCTTATACAGCTTATTACATGGCCAACGGGGAATGGGCCTCCTCCTTTGATGTATTGGACATTCAGGTCCCTTGGAACGGTACGACCACCTGGAAAACGGGATTAAAAGCCACCCGCTCTTCCCAAGACTGGTCTTTGCAACTGCAATGGATAGCGGACAACGGCAATATTATCCCCGTCATATACATGGGCAGACTGACGGGACCCTACCGGGGAAGTGGATTTGCATACTTTTTTGGTCAATGGGACCACAAAGAAAATTGGAAAGCAGACCCAAATATTATTTATTGTGTAGAACAAATTCGCGGAACAGGGGCCGTATTTTCTCAAGAAGAAGGAACTTTTTGTAAAAAAGTGATCGGTAAGGAGTTTTCTCCTCTTCCGTAGAGTAAGGATTCACATTATCCATACTGGCAGAAAGGGGGCTCCTCTTGAGGATCGCATTCTTAAGAGGAGCCCCCTTAGGGCCGGAAAAATATTCCGGCACAGATGCTTATAGGGATAAAAAGAAATACAAGAGCAAAATTCATTATCATTTGGCACAAAAGCCAAATATATGAGAAAAAAATTTATCCTACTCTTCCGTTGTTTCCTCTACACACGACAATACACCAATAATACACGGATGCGCCAAATGGTAAAAAACGGTTTTTCCCTGTTTATGGTCCGCTACAATATGCGCTTCTTTCAGTACCGCCAAATGTTTAGATACCGTAGAAAAATCATCTCCTATTTCTTTTACAAATTCATGCACACAATAATCCCGCTCACGCAACTGGCGCACAATCCATAAACGCGTAGGATGCGATAATGCCTTAAAGAATACCACCTGCTGTTCCAACAACTGCCTGTCAAATGCATCCATACGTATTCCCCGGTAATCAAATCTTTCTGTATATAATATAGCAAATTATCATTCATTTGGCAATAACGCCAAATAATTATGCAAAAAATACCCTGCATTTGCAGGGCATAAAAAAAGGATAGGGATGAGACCGACAACGATCTACTCTCTCAGCGCCGAATTGGGCGCCAATACCATCGACCCTGATAAGCTTAACTGCCGTGTTCGGAATGGGAACGGGTGTTGCCTTATCGGAAATATTATCAGTCTCATTCCTACCCCTTTCAAGAAGTAGGACTTCTTAATAAAGATCAAATCTGTTTAACAAAGGAATCATCATCGGACGGGAACAACAATTCCTTTGTTTAAACCCGGTTGGAATCCTTCTCGCCGTTTTTTCAACGGGTCATCGACTTCCTTCCAACCTACTGTTATTATATCAGATAACTTTAGAAAAGCGCAAGTGTTATTTTACACTAGACACATTCTTTGGATTAAAGAATATGGCCAAGCCTCACGACCTATTAGTACAGATTAGCTGAACACATTGCTGTGCTTACACACTCTGCCTATCAACCCGGTAGTCTTCCGGGGGTCTTCTGGGTAGTTAATCTACCAGGGAAACCTTATCTTGAGGCGGGTTTCACGCTTATATGCTTTCAGCGTTTATCCCTACCGAACACCGCTAATCAGCTATGCCGTTGGCACGACAACTGATATACAGGAGGTTCGTTCATCCAGGCCCTCTCGTACTATGGACAACTCCTCTCAAGTTTCCTGCGCACACAGCAGATAGAGACCGTACTGTCTCACGACGTACTGAACCCAGCTCACGTACCACTTTAATGGACGAACAGTCCAACCCTTCCCACCTGCTTCAGCGGGAGGATGTGATGAGCCGACATCGAGGTGCCAAACCGAGCCGTCGATGTGAACTCTTGGGCCCGATCAGCCTGTTATCCCCAGGGTAGCTTTTGTCCGTTGAGCGATGGCCCTCCCACGAGGGACCACCGGATCACTAAGTCCTGCTTTCGCACCTGTTCGGATTGTCATCCTCACAGTCAAGCTCCTTTCTACCTTTGCGCTCGATGGCCGATTTCTATTCGGCCTGAAGGAACCTTAGAACGCCTCCGTTACTCTTTAGGAGGCGACCGCCCCAGTCAAACTGCCCACCTGCCACTGTCCCCAACCCGGATTCACGGGTATAGGTTAGAATCACAATCTACAAGAGCTGGTATTTCACTGTTGTCTCCACACCCCCCTCAAGGGATGCTTCAAAGACTCCCAGCTATACTACGTAATGCAAACCGTAATTCAATAACAAGCTACAGTAAAGCTCCATAGGGTCTTTTCGTCTTGCTGCATGTATCAAGCGTCTTCACTTGAACCACAATTTCGCCGAGCCCACCGTCGAGACAGCGGCTTCTTTGTTATGCCATTCGTGCAGGTCGGAACTTACCCGACAAGGAATTTCGCTACCTTAGGACGGTTATAGTTACCGCCGCCGTTTACCGGGGCTTAAGTTCGCAGCTTCGCCTTGCGGCTAACCACTCCCCTTGACCTTCCGGCACCGGGCAGGCATCAGGCCCTATACGTCATCTTGCGATTTCAGCAGAGCCCTAAGTTTTTGTTAAACAGTCACGAAGCCCAATTCACTGCGACCCTTTCACACCGTATTGCTACGACGCTACCGGGGCACTCCTTCTTCCGAAGTTACGGAGCTAGTTTGCCTAGTTCCTTGACGATGGTTATCTCGCGCGCCTTAGGATTTTCACCCCATCCACCTGTGTCGGTTTACGGTACGGTTATAGTAAGAACTCCCTACGAAGTTTTTCTTGGCAGCGTGATTAGGCCACTTTGCATACATTGCTGTACACTCGTCTCGGTATTCGACTTAGCCCGCAAACGGATTTGCCTATCTGCGGATGTCTACCACCTTTCACCCGGACAACCCTTACCGGGATGGCTTACTCTCCTGCGTCCCTCCTTAGGTAATGACGCGCTTACTATAGTTCAGGAATATTAACCTGATGTCCTTCGCCTACGCCTTTCGGCCTGAGCTTAGGCCCGACTGACCCTGCTCCGACGAACGTTGAGCAAGGAAACCTTAGATTTTCGGCGGGAAGGATTCTCACCTTCCTTGTCGCTACTCATTCCAGCATTCTCACTTATTGGCGCTCCAGCACTCCTTACGGTATACCTTCGCAGCTGCCAATAACGCTCCCCTACCACTCTACATTGGCGAACCAACGTAGAATCCGTAATTTCGGTACTATGCTTAGCCCCGAGTCATCTTCGGCGCAGATTCACTCGACTAGTGAGCTATTACGCACTCTTCAAAGGGTGGCTGCTTCTAAGCCAACCTCCTAGCTGTTTAAGTAAATCCACATCCTTTACCACTTAGCATAGATTTTGGGACCTAAATTGACGGTCTGGGCTGTTTCCCTCTCGCACGTGAAGCTTATCCCTCACGAACTGACTGCCGTGAAATACGCCGAGGTATTCGGAGTTTGACTGACATCGGAAGGAGGGTCGCTCCCCCTAAATCAACCAGTGCTCTACCCCCTCGGGTTAACTCACAACGCTAGCCCTAAAGCTATTTCGGGGAGAACCAGCTATCACCAAGTTCGATTGGCCTTTCACCCCTAACCCCACCTCATGTAGAAACTTTTCAACGTTTAACACTCCGGACCTCCATTCTCTGTTACGAGAACTTCATCCTGGACAGGGTTAGATCACTTGGCTTCGGGTCTAATATGACGAACTAATCGCCCTGTTCGGGCTCGCTTTCACTACGGCTTCGGACCTCTTCAGCCCTTAACCTTGCTCGGCACACTAACTCGCTGGATCATTCTTCAACAGGCACACTGTCGCACATTCCCTTGCGGGCATAGTGCTACAATAGCTTGTAGATGTACGGTTTCAGGTTCTATTTCACTCCCCTCTCGGGGTTCTTTTCGCCTTTCCCTCGCGGTACTGGTTCACTATCGGTTGCCAGAGAGTATTTAGCCTTGGAGAGTGGTCTCCCC
>CAMGSK010000010.1 GCA_946061795.1 uncultured Elusimicrobium sp. | reverse complement strand
AGCCGCTCCGTCTGTGGCCGGACCAGTATAAACTGACGTATGAAAATATCTATTTCTCTTCGGAAGACGGCGTTTTGCTGAGGGGGTGGTTTCTTCCGTTTGAAGGCTCGGAAAAAACGGTCGTCTGCATGCACGGCTGGGGAATGAACCGCTCAGACGTATTTAAGCATACGTGTTTTTTGCATGATTTGGGCTATAATTTGATGTATTTTGATTTCCGCTCCCAAGGAGAAAGCGGCGGGGAAGTTTCTTCCGCCGGGTGGCTGGAAGCGAAGGATTTGCAGGCCGCCTTGCGTTGGCTGAAGGAGAACCGTCCGTTTGCTTCTGCGCGGGTGGGGCTGTACGGGCTGGACGTGGGCGCCGCCGCCGCATTGTATGAGGCGGCCCATAACCCGGATATTCAATGTGTGGCGGCAGAAGCGGCGTACTATTCGCTGCGGCGTTTGGCCGAGCGGTGGTTGTGGATGCGCCGCCATATCCCTTCTTTCCCGTTGGTCCCTATTGTGCTCCATTATATCCGCCGTTCCTTGCCCCAAGATCCGGAGCATTATGCCCCTAAATATACGGTGGAGCAATTAACCGGCCGTCCCTTGTTTTTTATTCACGGACGTTATGACAATTTGATTCCGGCCGCCCAGGCCAAAATGTTATTCAAACGCGCGCACATGCCGAAAGATTTGTGGCTGGTGCCGGGCGCAAAACACGGCAAATGCGCCGATGTGGGCGGGTTTGAATACAAGCAGCGGCTGAGTGATTTTTTCAGAAACTATTTATAACGCCTGCCGGAACAGCGGAGTTTTCTCTTCCTGGGTGATTTTTATGAAAAAACTGGTAATTTTTGATTTGGACGGAACGCTTTTGAATACCATTGCCGATTTGGCCGCCGCCACCAACCAAGCGTTGGAAACGCTGGGTTTCCCGGTGCACCCGCAAGAAGCCTACTACCGTTTTGTGGGCAACGGGATTAATAAATTATTTGAGCGGGCTTTGCCCGCCGGCGAGCGCGGCCAAGAAAACATCCTGCGCGTAAGAGAATGCTTCGTGCCGTATTATGACGCGCACAACGCCGATATGACCCGCCCGTATGACGGGATAAAAAACTTGCTCCGTGCTTTGCAGTCCCGCGGCGTTAAGCTGGCTGTCGCTTCCAACAAATACCAGGCCGCTACGGAAAAATTGGTGCAAAAATTTTTCCCGGACATTTCTTTTATTTGTATCTGCGGACAATGCTCCGGCCGCCCCACCAAACCGGACCCGCAGATTGTTCAAGACGTTTTGCGCGCCGCCGGAGTTTCCCGGGAAGAAACTTTGTATGTAGGGGATTCCGATGTGGACATGCAAACCGCGCACAATGCCTGCGTGGACGCCTGTGCGGTCACGTGGGGCTTTCGCCCGCCTGAAGAATTGGCCGCTTACGCGCCCAAATATACGGCGCAAACTCCCGCTGATATTTTGCAAATGCTGGGTTGAAAATAAACTCGGGGTTATGGGCTTCGGTTCCCACTGAAATACTGCTGTTGGAATTTTACTTGTTTTGAAGATAGGCTGTGCGTACAGTTTCAAACGAAGTCCTTGCCTGGATTTTCCCGGAGAGGAAAGATACAAAATTTCTACAGGTTTTTGGCAATAAGGCGCAGATATTTGGCCGCGTTTTGCATGCTGTCTTGCCTGTCTTTTGCAAAATCGGACAGACAGGCTATTTTTAAATCCAGATTTTTCGGCAGTTTTTTTACTATTTTCTCTTCGCAGGTTCCGCACAGGAAGAGCGCGGGTTTGCCGCAGCGTGCCGCCGCATTTAACGCGGCCAGCGGCGCTTTGCCGTACAAAGTTTGAGAGTCCAGTTTGCCTTCCGAAGTGATAATCAAGTCTGCTTTTTTTGCCCATTTTTCCAGCGGCAGATGCGCCCGCAGGAAATCCGCTCCCAAAATAATGCTCGCGTCCAGCAGTCCGTACAAGCCGGCGCACAAAGCGCCCGCCGCGGCGGTGGACGGCGTGTGGGCAATGTCTTTCCCCGTGGCTTGTTTAACGGCCCGGGCATAGGCGCGCAGAGCTTTTTCCAGAAGGAGTACTTGAGAAGGGGACGCCCCTTTTTGCGGCCCGAAGACACGTGCCGAGCCTTTGGGGCCCAGCATGGGGTTCGTCACGTCCGCCACGGCGTAAATTTTGACGCCGCGCAGCCGAGCGCGGGCTTCGGAGGGCAAAATGCGCGCAAGGCGCAGAAGCGGTTCTGCCCCATTGGGAAGTTCTTTTCCGGTTTTGTCTAAAAATTTCACTCCCAGTGCGCGCGCCAGTCCTGCCCCGCCGTCGTTGCAAGCCACGCCGCCCAGCCCTACGTAGATGTTTTTCGCCCCGCGGCTGACCGCGTGCGCAATCACTTCTCCCACTCCATAGGATGATGCACCCAAGGGGTCCAAATCTTTTTTATCCGCTTTGCCCAACCCGCATATGCGTGCAGTTTCCACTACGGCGGTTTTTTGTTTTTCCAGCCACAAATAGGACGTCGGCGCAGAACGCAAAAAAGCGTTTTTTGCGCGCAGACGAATCAGCTTTGCCGCGGGATGAAGCGCGTGGAAAAAGTCTGTAAAGCCG
The DNA here is from genome assembly GCA_946061795.1 of uncultured Elusimicrobium sp. Classification (GTDB taxonomy): domain Bacteria; phylum Elusimicrobiota; class Elusimicrobia; order Elusimicrobiales; family Elusimicrobiaceae; genus Avelusimicrobium. The sequence goes on along the minus strand of CAMGSK010000010.1, from coordinate 15,647 downwards.
TCGCCTCCGTCAGAGAGCACGAAAGCTTGCACGCGGTGTTTTTTTTGAAGAGCGTTTGCCAAAACGCGCGCCGTTTGGCGCGCGCTTAAAGAACCTTTAAAACTGTTGGGCAGAAGCAGTATGTTCATTAAAATTTCCAGCTGAATTTAACGGAGGCCACCGTATTGGCGACGGAGGAATCTTTGAAATCGCCGGAGTACGGAGAGAAAAATTCCTGCACTTCCAGCCCCAGCATCAAATCGTCAAAGTGGGTTTCCACGCCGATTCCGGCCGACCCGGCAAATCCGCCGGAACTGAGACTTTCGGACTGGATGACGCCGCGGTAATTGAGCGATAGCATGCGGTATCCCGCTGAGGCCGTCATATAAACGGAAAACAAACTGTCCGGATTGAAATAATAGTTTGCTTTGAGCAATGCGTCTATCATCTGACCGCTGGTTTGTACGTTCAAATTTTCTCCGTCAGGGTACGGAATGGGTCTGCCGGCGGCTTCGGCCGATTGGTTGGCTTGGGCGATGGCGGGGTCCAAATCGGCAAAAGAACTGTTGGGAATGTTGGCAATGGCCACGGCGGGGCCCAGCCATAAATTGCTTCCCTTCACTCTCCACAGGAAAGCGGCTTCCGCGCGCACGCCCGTTCCTCCCGCGTCGTAATTGTCGGAATTTTCAAATCCGGCGCGTTCCGTGTTGTTTAATTTTAAATCATTGGTTTGCGCTCCGACGGAAATGGCAAAGTATTTGTCCGTCGCCGCGTCTTTGGGGCGTTTGGCTTTTTTGGCCTGCGTCTGCTTGATCTTTTCCAGCTTTCCGCTGCGCGCCGCTTCGGCCGTCCGGGCGACGGCGGCGTCCTCCGTTTTGGCGGGCAGGCCTTTTAAAAAGGCTTCTTCTTCGGAAATCTGCTCCGCGCGGCGTGCGCGGATTTCCGCCGCAGACACCTCTTGAGGCGTTTGCACCCGGCCGTTTACAATGTCGGGCTTTTTGGCGTCAAACACTTTTTCAATGTCGGAGTCAAACGTCAATCCTCCCGCGGCGGGGACGGCGTTTGCCGCCGGGGCGTCTTCCTGTCCCGCGGAAATTTCTGCGCTGCGGGCTTGCTCTTGTGCTTGTTGCTGCGCCTGTTTTTGCAGAACGGCCTGGCGGGCGGAATCCCCCTGCTCGTAGTCATAGGTTTCTACGGAGACGATTTGAGGCATGTCAATATTTACCGCGCCTTCATCGGTTTGCAGGGTCATGTTAAATTCGTCCAAATCCAAAATGACGCCTACCAGCTGCGTGCCTCCTTTAAGGTGAATGCGGTGTTTGTCCGGCAAAATGGCTTCCACTTCGCGCTGGTTTAAGACGACGGGGCCGTAAGAGGTGGAGAGGTTGAGCGTGTACTCCGTTTGGGACAAAATGGACCCGCTGACAAAAGTGCCGTCTTTGAGTTTTACGGTTTCGGCAAAAGACAGAGAAAAAAGAAAAAGGGATAAAAACAGGAGGAAACTTTTTTTCATGAAACGCTCCGGGCCGCGGCCCAAAAAAGGCGGCGGACGTTCAGCCCGCCGCCTGGGCGAAACAAATTATTTGTTTTCGGTGCTGACGACTACGACTTCTTCTTTTTTCGTTTCGCAGCAGCAAGGCGCGACGGCCTTTTTGATTTTGCGCAACGTTTTGAGAATGACCGCCACGGTCAGCAGGCCGAGCATCATGCTGAGGTTGCTGATGAGCACGTTGAAAATCATGCTCCACATATCGACTCCGGTGAGCATCGGAGAAACGCAGATTTGGTAAATCGCGTACAGCGTAAACGCCAGCGTAGCGTAGAACAGCACGACGAAGACCCAATACAATCCTTTCAAGCACAGCCAGTTGTGCGGCCACCATTTGTTTTTGCAAGCCATGGCAAACTCCTTTTGTTTCAAATTCGGCGGACGGACCCCGCCGCCGTTGTTATTTATATTGTATCAAAAGACACGCGCCGTTTTGCGGGGAAAACGAAGGTTAGTTCTTTTTCGCGTCAGCCAGCATTTGCCGCGCGTGGCGCAGGGCCGTTTCATCCGTGTCGGAGGGGGCGCCCAGCATACGGGCTATTTCCACGGGAATTTCTTCTCCCTCCAGCGGCTTGAGCACAGTTTGGGTCGTTTTGCCGTCCGTGGTTTTTTCCAAACGGAAATAAGCGTCGGCGCAGGCCGCCACAGGGGGCAGATGCGTCACACATAAAATTTGCCGTCCTTGGGCGGCGCGGCGCAGTTTGCGCCCCACCAGCGCGGCGGTGCGCCCGCCCACGCCGCTGTCCACTTCGTCAAACACCATGACGGGCACTTCCGCGGCCAAAACGGTTTTCAGCCCCAGCATGACGCGGGAAAGCTCGCCCCCGGACGCGACGGCCCGCAAAGGCCGCGGCGTTTGGCCGGGATTGGGCGAGAATAAAAATTCCGCCGTGTCGGCTCCGTCTTTGGAAGGCGTCTGCGCGTCCATTTCCACAGCGATTTCAAATTGCAGCTGGGCAAACCCCAGCGGTTTGATTTCTTCTTCCAGTTTTTTGGCCAGTTTTCCCGCCGCTTCTGTGCGCTTGGCGTGCAGTTCTTCGCAGCACAGGTCCAACTCCCGGCGCGTTTTTTGCACTTGTTTTTGCAGTTCTTCTTCTAAAAGTTCGGCGTTTTGCAGGCGGTCGATTTGCTCTTTCATATCCCACGCCGTTTTTAATACGTCGGAGATTTCAGGCCCGTATTTGAGTTTCAGTCTCTTTAGTTTCTCATGGCGGGAAAGCATTTCATCCAGCGCGTTCGGGTCTGCGTCCAGTCCGTCTTGATAAGCGTTTAAATCCGCACATGCGTCGGATACCAAAGTTTGGGCTTGGTCCAATGCGTCGGCGACGGAAGAGGCGTTTTCGTCCAGGTCCGCCATGTCGCGCGTCAGGCGCGCCGCGCGCCCCAGCAGAGAGGTGACGGACCGCTCTTGCGCGTACAATTCGTCGTACGCTTCTCCGGCCAGTTCCAGCAGGCGGCCGGCATGCTTCATTTGCGGAAGTTTTTGCTCCAGTTCCGCGTCCTCGTCCTCTTTAGGGTGAACGGTTTCAATTTCTTTTAATTGAAAGGAAAGTAAATCCAGTTGTCTTTGTTTTTCCTGCTCGCTCATGTGCGCCGCATCCAAACGCGCAGAAGCCTCTTTCCAGGCGTTCCAGGCAGAAGCCGTTTTTTGGCGCAGGGGAGAGAGCCCGGCATAAAGGTCCAGCAGATGCAGCTGAACTTCCGAGTGAAGCAGGCTTTGGTGTTCGTGCTGTCCGTGAAAGTCCACTAAAAAACGCCCGGCTTCCGCCAATGCGGCGGCGGGTACGGGCCGGCCATTGATGAAAGATTTTCCTTTTCCGCCGCGGTCCAGCGTGCGGGAGAAAACCAGCGTGTTTTTTTCCGCGGCATATTTTCGGCGTAAATCTTCTGGCAGGGTGTCTGCGTCGAATTCCGCGCGCACTTCCAGTTTGTCCGCTCCGTCTTTAATAAGGGAAACGGACCCGCGCGCGCCAAGGGCAAAGCCCAGCGCGGAAATGGCTACGGATTTGCCTGCGCCCGTCTCTCCGGTAAAAACGTTCAGCCCCGGTTTGGGCTCAAATTCCGCCTGGGAAATGACGGCAAAATTGCGGACGGAGAGCTTTTTTAACATGGGCGGCCTCCCCATTCCAGTTTGTGGCGCAGACGGGCAAAAAAATCAAATTTTCCGGCGCATACCAACCGGGCGGAATGTTCGGAGCGGCAGAGAAGAACCCGGTCTTCGTTTTGCAGTTCATACGCGTTTTGTCCGTCCAAACTGACGGCGGCGCGGTCCGTTTCGTTCTTAAATTCGGGAGTGAAGGCCAATGTGCCGTCCGCATGTAAGATCAACGGGCGCTCCGTCAGACTGTGCGGACAGACGGGGATTAATAAAAATACGTTTAAATCCGGCTCCGCCACCGGGCCTCCCGCCGCTAAAGAATAGGCTGTGGAGCCGGCGGGAGTGGAAACGATGACTCCGTCCCCGTAAAAACGTTTGAACTCTTTGCCGCCGCGTTCGGCGCGCAGAGTAAAAGCGCGCGGCTGCGCCGTTTTGATGAGACAGTCGTTAAAAGCCAGCAGTCCGCGCAGGGGTTTTTGTCCCCGCCGCTCAATATCAGCTTGAAGAAGCAATCTTTCGGTAATTTGAAAGTTGCCGTCCAATATTTCTTGCAGACACTCTTGCGCGGCGCGTTCTTCGCAGGCGGAAAGAAAACCCAGACTGCCGCAATTCACCGCCAATACCGGCAGGCCCAGCGGCGCGCTTTCGCGCGCACAGCGCAGGGTGGTGCCGTCTCCGCCCAAGCTGACGCACAAATCCGGCTGTTTGGCTTGGGGCAGGAGTCTGTAATCGTTTAAAATTTCGGTTTCTATATGTTTCCCGCGCAAAAAATCCGCCAGCCGCCGCGCCGTTTGGGCGGCGTTGGCCTGAGAAGGATGACAAACCAGAACGATTTTGCGCAGGTTCATATGTATCGTCATTTTAGCAAAAACGGCCCCGGGCGCGCACGGTCCGTTATAGTACAAAACTGCGCTTGCGCGCGGGCGGCGCGGCGGACACGAAATGCTATAATATAGGCAAGATAAAGGAGATTTTTTATGTGGGATTATACAGATAAAGTAATGGACCATTTCCGACACCCGCGCAATGTGGGCGTCATAGAAAACGCCGACGGCACCGGCCAGGTGGGCAGCTTGGTGTGCGGCGACGCACTGCGCCTGACGCTGCGCATCAACAAAGAAACGGAAGTCATTGAAGACGCCAAATTTGAAACCTTCGGCTGCGCCAGCGCCATCGCTTCTTCTTCCGTATTGACGGAAATGATTAAAGGAAAAACGATTGCCGAAGCGTCTAAAATCACTAACCAGGACATCGCCGACGAACTGGGCTCTCTGCCTGCGGAAAAAATGCATTGTTCCGTAATGGGAATGGAAGCGTTGGAAGCGGCGGTGAAAAGCTACCGCCAGGGCGGAAAACCGGTGGTGTTTGAGCAGGAAAACGAGAAAATCGTGTGCCACTGCTTTAACGTCTCCGAAGAGACGATTATCAAGGCCATCCGCGCCAATCATTTAAAGACGGTGGAAGAAGTGACGTTTTACACCAAGGCCGGCGGCGGATGCGGCCGCTGCAAAGGGGAAATCCAAAAGATTTTAGACAAGGTTAATTCCTGCGCCGTACCGGAACCGGCTCATAACACGGAGAAAAAATTTGCGGATTTGACCATTGTGGAAAAAATCAAACGCATTGAAAAAGTGCTGGAAGAAGACGTGCGGCCCCAGCTCAACGCCGACGGCGGCAATGTGGAACTGGTGGACGTGAACGGAACGGAAATCAAACTGCGTCTTTTGGGCATGTGCAGCGGCTGTCTGGCCGCGGACGCGACGATGAAAGGATTTATTGAAAAAACGCTGAGAGAAAAACTGGACCCGTCCGTTTCCGTCGTCAAAGCGTAAGGAACTGATATGAAATTGATTTATCTGGACAACAACGCCACCACCCGTGTGGCACCCGAAGTGGCGGAAACGATTCGGCCGTATTTCACCGAAAAATACGGCAACGCTTCCAGCATGTATCCGTTGGCCGCCCAGGCTCATGAAGCCATGGAACAGGCCCGCGCGCAAGTGGCGCAGCTGGTGGGGGCGGCGCATCCGGATGAAATCATTTTTACTTCCTGCGCTACGGAGAGCGACAATACGGCCGTTTTTTCCGCCGTTCGCTCTTATCCGCAAAAAAAGCATATCATCACCTCCGCGGTGGAACACCCCGCCATTATGCACCCGGTCCGCTATTTGCAAACGCAGGGCTATGAGGTGGATTATGTGGGGGTGGACGCACAGGGGCGTTTTGACATGGAGCAGTATAAACGGCTTCTGCGCGACGACACGGCGTTGGTGTCGGTGATGTGGGTCAATAATGAAACGGGCATGATTTTCCCGGTGCCCGAAATCGCCGCTTTGGCCAAAGAGCGCGGCGCGCTGTTCCATACGGATGCGGTGCAGGCCGTGGGCAAGCTGCCCATTGATTTGAAAAATACGAAAATAGACATGCTGTCCTTGTCCGGCCACAAATTCCACGCTCCCAAAGGCGTCGGCGCATTATATTTGCGGCGCGGAACGCGCTTTTCCGAATTTATGATGGGCGGTCATCAGGAAAAAGGCCGCCGCGGCGGTACGGAAAATATCCCTTATATAGCGGGATTGGGTACGGCTGCCCGCTTGGCGCAGGAGCGGCTGGAGAACGGCGCAATGGAAAAAATTGCCGTGTTGCGTGACCGCCTGCAAAACGGAATCCTTTCTTCCATTCCCGACAGCCGTTTGAACGGAGCGCCGGACGGCCGCGTGGCCACTACGGCCAACATCAGTTTCGGCTATGTGGAAGGAGAAGCCATCCTGATGCATTTAAACGAATACGGCATTTGCGCCTCTTCCGGCTCGGCCTGCACATCCGGCTCGTTAGAGCCGTCCCACGTGATGCGGGCGATGGGCGTGGATTTCAAGTTTGCGCACGGTTCCGTCCGTTTTTCTCTTTCGGAACAGACCACGCAGGAGGATGTGGACAAAGTATTGGAAGTTTTGCCGGGGATTATCAAAGAACTGCGCAAAATTTCGCCTTTTTCCCGTTTGGCTTAAGAAATTTGTTTGTCTAAGACGTCCCGCGCTGCCGGGGCGTCTTTTTTTGTTAAGATAAAAATATGAAAAAAATATTTCTTTTGACGTTTTGTTTGTTTCTTTTCTCCGGCGCGTTTGCGCGTACGGCGGTGATTTATCACACCAGCGACACGCACGGGTTTTTCTTTCCTAAAAACGGACAAGGCGGCGCGGCCGCTTTGGCGGCGGTGCTCCGAAGCGGGCCGAAGGAGTATCTGCTCTTGGACGGAGGAGATTTTGCCGAAGGAACCGTGGAAACCAAAAATTCCAAAGGACTCAAAGCTGTCGAACTGATGAACCGGCTGGGCTATCACGCCGCGACGATAGGAAACCACGAATTTGCTTACCGCGACGATGGGCTGAAAGAAATGCTGTCCCGCGCGGAATTTGCCGTATTGGCCGCCAATTTTTTTGAACGGGAAAGCGGACTCCGGCCGGAAAATACGGCGCCGTATCGGATATTTTCCGTCAACGGCGTGAAAATCGCCGTTGTCGGTTTGGCCAACCGCAATCCCACCGTAGCGACGAAAAAATATACTTTTTCCAAGCCGCTGGAAGCGTTGGAAAACGCGCTTTCCGAAGCGGAAAAACAAGAGCCTTCCGCGGTAGTGGTGCTGGTGCATGACTCTCTGGCTGACGACCGGCCCGGCGACCCCAATTATGTCGGAGACATTGGCCGCAAATATGCCGGCCGGGTGCATGCCGTATTGGGCGGCCACGCGCATAAAGTGATACAAAACCGCTATATCAAAGGCGTTTTGTTTGCCGAAAGCGGCAGCAATTTCCGCGCGGTGAGCAAAATCACGCTGACGACGGATGATAAAACGGGAAAACTAATCAAAGCCCAATCGGAGCTGATTGCGTTGGACCCGTCCGTGACGGGGACGGATAAAGAAACGGAAGCGTTTGCCGAAAGTTTGCGCGAACCGGGCGTGGATGAAGTGGTGGGCGTTTTACGGGAACCGATAAGTAAAAAAAGCGCAAATCCCGCCTTTGCCGACACTCCCGCCGACAACTGGGTGGCCGACGTCGGCCGCGCTTACAGCGGCGCGGATGTGTTTATCAGCAATACCGGCGGCGTACGGGTGGGGCTGAACGCGGGGGAAGTGACGCGGCGGGATTTGATTGATTTCTTCCCTTTTGACGATGAAGTGGTCAATGTGGAAGTGGACGGCCGCTTCTTGAGAAGTTTGGTGAAAAACGCCCTGCTCCCGTGGAACCGCCTTTGCTACAGCGGACTGAAACTGACTTACCGCGAGAAGAATGGCAAAGTGAAAAATTTGAAAATTTGGGTCAACGGCCGTCCGCTGCGCAACGGACAAAAATACGTCATCGGTACCAATTCCTATATCGCCGGAGGCGGCAGCGAAGGAAAAGCGTTTAAAACAATTCCTGCGGAAAACAAAAAGCAAATCGGAGAAAAAACCATTCGCGGCCTGCTGGAAGAGGCGCTGGGAAAAGGAGCGGTTTCCGCTCCGGAAACTGGACGCATTAAGCGGCTTTAAAGAACGAAAATAAAATATTTTCCCGGGGTGTACGCGCTGGAAGCGGGTACGCCCTTTTTGTTAAAATAAATCACGGGCTTTTGCACAGGCCTTCCTTATTTCAGGAGATAAAAATGAAAAAAATCTTTTTGTCCGCCGTTTTTCTGTTTGCCGCCGCGGGGTTGTTCGCCAAAACCACGGTTATTTATCATACCAGTGACACGCACGGGTTTTACTATCCGCGCAACGGACAAGGCGGGTTCGCCGCGCTGGCCAATGTGCTTAAAAATGAGCCTTTGCCGTATTTGCTGTTAGACTCCGGGGATTTTTCCAACGGAACGGCGGAAGCGAAAAATTCCAAAGGGTTGAAAAGCATTGCATTGATGAACCGCTTGGGCTACCGGGCCACTACGCTGGGTAATCATGAATTTGATTTCAAAGACGCCGGAGTGGAACCTATCCTGCGCGCTATGAACTTCCCGATGCTGGCGGCGAACTTTTTAGACGCGAAAACCGGGCGCTATCCCGTCAATGTAAAACCTTTTGAAATTTTTGACGTGGACGGCGTAAAAATAGCCGTTATCGGTTTGGCCAACCGCTCCGAAGCGAAAAATATAAAAAAATATAGGTTTGTTTCTCCTCTTCCCGTTTTGGAAAAATCGTTGGAAGAAATAAAAACCTTGAAGCCGGATGTGGTCGTGGTGATTGTGCATGATTCCATTCGGGACGAACGGCACGGAGCGGAACGGTATATGCCGGAAATGGGGGAAAAATTCGGCAAAGATATACATGTCATTCTGGGGGGACATGCGCATGTTATCGTGCAGAATAAATATATTAACGGCGTTTTGTATGCAGAATGCGGCTTGTATGGACAGAACGTGACGAAAATTACCGTCGAGACCGATGACAAAACAGGACGTTTTGTGTCGGCCAAGTCGGAGTTGATCCCGCTGCTGATTGAAGAAGTCGGTCAAGATGCAGATACGGCCGCTTTTGCCGAGACGTTGCGCGAACCTGGGTTGGATGTGCTGGTGGGGGAAGCGGCAGAGAAAATCAGCCGCGTTTCTTCCGAATCGGAGCATAAGGACGGGCCTCTTAATGATTGGATTGCCGATTTGGGCCGCGCTTACGCCGGTACGCAAATTTTCGTGCACAATAACGGAGGAAGTCGTATTGATATGGAGAAGGGAACGATCACCAAACGCGATACTATGGACATTCATCCGTTTGACAATAAAGTTGTCAAAATGACCGTTGACGGCCGCTTCTTGAAATATTTGGTTAAAAAATCCTTGCTTCCCCGCAGTCGTTTTACGTATTCCGGCATGACGATTACATACAGAAACAAAAACGGCAAGGTAAAGGATTTGAAAATTTTTGTAGATGGGAAACCTATTCAAAATCGTCAAAAATACACGTTGGGCACCAATGACTATATTGCTTTTGGCAATATGGAAGGTTGGCCGTTTAAGCGCGTTAAAGATGATTTGAAAGAATCCGTAGGAACCAAAGGCATGCGTACGTTGTTGGAGGAAGGAATCCAGGCAAATTCTCCGCTTCGCCCCGTTTCTACGGGCCGCATTGTTGAATATAAATGAAAAAATTCGTCCGTTTGCTTTTGGTAAGCTGTTTGCTGTGCTGCGCGGGCTGCGGCAAAACGGAAGAGCCTTCCGTGAATTTGTTTTTTACTTCGGATATAGAAGGCGTCTTTTGGCCGCGGCCCGAGCCGCGCTACGGCAATGAAGTGACGGGCGGTCTTTCTGTTTTGAAGTCTTTTTTGGACAAACAAACTCTTCCTTTTGTGCTTTTGGAAGGAGGAAACTGGTTTGCTCAAACTCCCGAAGGCACGCTGACCAAAGGCGATTATTTTAATTCCGCCGCCGCTTCCATCCCCTATTCCGGACGTTTGTTTACCGGCAAAGATTTGACCTACGGCTGGGGGGCTTTGAGCCAAATGATTAAAGACTCCCCCGCGCCTTTTGTGCTTTCCAACGTCCGTCTGCCCGGGGATAAACTGCCCGCCGGAGCCAAAGCGTATTTGCTGGAGGACGCCGGCGGCTATAAAATAGGCGTATTTGGGTTGGTGGGCCAAGAGGCGGTAAAAGGCCTTCGCCGTTTGGGCGGGCTGACGGTTTTGCCGGAAATTCCCGCCGCGCGCGAAATGGTGCAGCTCCTGCGCGAAAAAGGGGCGCAGGCCGTGGTGCTTATCAGTGCGTTGGGCGCGCCGGATGACAAAACCGCGGTGACGGACGCCGTACTGGCCGAAGAAGTGGGCGGCATTGACGTCGTTTTGAGCTCCAATTTAGGCAGAGACGCCGCCGAAACTTCCCGCGTGGGAAAGACGCTTATCGTTTATCCCGGTTCCAAATTGGACGGGGTGGGGCGCGTCAGCTTGTTTTTTGACAGGAACGGCGTTTTGTCGGACGCCCGCTTTGAAGACGTCACTCTTTACCGGCGCGACTTTGGAGAAGACGAAACGGTGGCTGAACAAATTGCCGCCGTCCGCCGCACCGCCCGGGCGCAGATGAACCGCCCTGTAGGGAAACTGGCGGAGCCTTTGCGGGGCGATTTAAACGCGGAGTCTTCTTTGGGAGACTGGGCCGCCGACTGTCTGCGCAAATGGGCCAAGGCCGACGCCGCCGTTGTGAACGCCGATTCTCTGCGCGCCGACCTCCCGGCCGGGCAGATTACCCAGTATGATTTATATACTCTGTATCCGTACGCTGACAACGTCACGTATTTGACGATGAAAGGGGCGGCTTTGCTGGCGGCGTTAGAGGCCGGCTTGTCTGTGCCGGATAACTTTGCGCAAATTTCAGGACTGCGCGTGCGTTATAATCCCCAGGCTCCTGCGGGCAAGCGCATTTTGTCTGCTTCTGCAGGAGGAGTTCCCATATCAGCCGACGAGTCGTACCGCGTGGCCGTCACGGACCATATGTTGGCCGGCGGCGCGGGGCATGATGCATTTATTGATTCGTTGGAGTTTAAAAATACGCAGGTGGAAATGCGCACCGTATTGCGCTTGTGTCTGGCGGGAAACAAAGCCGCTTCCTCTCCGGAAGGCGGAAGATGGAGGGCGCAGCCGTGAGTGCGGAGGTTCGTTCCATAAAAATCGGTTCTTTTACCGCGCCGAACAATTTATGGCTGGCGCCTATGGCGGGCGTGACGGACGGCCCGTTCCGCGCCTTGTGCCTGCGCGGCGGAGCTGGGGTGGTGTGCGCAGAAATGGTGTCTGCGCATGCACTGCATTATGCCAGCCCGCGCAGTTTGCGCATGCTGCGCGTGGACGAGAGTGAAAAACCCGTTTCTATGCAAATCTTCGGCTCGGATGAGCAAACCATTTCCGAAGCCGCCCGCGCGGCCGAAGCCCGCGGAGCGGATATTATTGATATTAATGCGGGCTGCCCAGTTAAAAAAATTAATAAAGCCGGCGCCGGCTGTGTGTTGATGAAAGACCCCGTGCATTTAGGCCGGCTGGTGGCGGCGGCGGTAAAAGCCGTCAAAGTGCCCGTCACCCTGAAAACGCGTATCGCGCTGAAGCGGGGCGTTTTGTTGGGCGACGAAATGGCCCGTGTGGCGGAAAGCGAAGGGGCGGCCGCCGTCATGATGCATGCGCGCGCGGCTGAAGACGTGCACGCCGGAGAACCGGATTTGGACGCGCTGGCCAAAGTGTGCGCGGCGGTGAAAATACCCGTCTTCGGCAACGGAGGAATTGCAGACGGCCGCACGGCGAAGGCTTTTTTTGACGCGGGCTGCGCCGGACTGCTTATCGGCCGGGCGGCGGTGGGCAATCCGTACGTTTTTCAGGATATAGCGCAAGAACTGGCCGGGCAAAAGCCGCTTCCTCTCACCAGCGCCCGCCGGGTGGAAATTTATTTGGCTTTGATAGAAGAAAACGTGTCCCGCTACGGGGAGAAAATCGGCTTGGGGCGGAGCAAAAAAACCTCCGGCTACTGGCTGCGCGGCTTTCCCAACGCCGCGGAGACGCGCGGACGCTTTGTTCGTATGGAAAATCTGGCGGACGTCCGTGCGCTGTTTCAAAGCATTTCTTTCTGATTCCCCTATACATCGCCGTTTCGTTTTTGTATAATATACAGGAAACCACGAGTCATTAATGCGGCGGCCACCACTCCGCTGCGCTTTAATAACAAAAGGTAAACACAAACTTATGACGAAAACTTTTTTGCCTTCCGTCAAGGAAGTTGAAACCACCCGCAAATGGCATCATATTGACGCCACGGGACAGACCCTGGGCAGACTGGCCACCCGCGTGGCCGTGCTGCTGATGGGCAAACACAAAAGAACCTACGCCCCTCATATGGATTGCGGTGATTTTGTTGTCGTGACCAACACGGACAAGATTAAAGTGACCGGAAACAAAATGGAAGAAAAAGTGTATTTCTCCCACTCCGGCTACGCCAAAGGCGCCAAAGAAACCCCGCTCAAACGCCAGTTTGAAAAGGATTCCACCAAAGTGCTGGAATTGGCCGTCAAACGCATGTTGGACGTCAACCGCCTTCGCGCCCCGCGCATGAAACGCTTGCGCCTTTTCAGCGGCGAAGAGCACGAATTCGCCGGCAGATTTGCCAAATAAGAGGGACAGACTTTTATGAACAATACCAAAGAAATTAAAACCGGCCGCCGCAAAACTTCCGTCGCGCAGGCCAAATTGGTAAAAGGCACCGGCGTGATTACCGTCAACGCCAAAGCTTTGGCCGACTATTTCAAAGGCCACGAAAAATACCAGGCTACCGTGAAAGCTCCGCTTACGGTCACCAGCTTGGAAAAAGAATATGACGTGACCGCCAAAGTGCAGGGCGGCGGCATTTCTTCCCAGGCGGGCGCTTTGCGCCACGCCATCGCCCGCTCCGTGGCCGAAATCAGCGAAGAGCTGAAAAAAGCCGTGAAAAAAGCCGGCTTCTTGACCCGCGACCCCAGAATGGTCGAAAGAAAGAAACCCGGTCAGCCGGGCGCCAGAAAACGCTTCCAGTTCTCCAAACGTTAAGCGTTTTCAAACCCAGTGTTTTTCAAACCCCTTCTCTTCGGAGAAGGGGTTTACTTTTCAGGTGATTTTTGTCATAATACTTAAGAGTCGTAAAAGATTCGTTTTATCAAGTTAAATAGGCTTGTTTTTGGGTCCGCAGCCGGCGGAACATCTGCCCGAAAGGGCGGAAGTTGTCACCCCGAAAACGGTACTGCCGTTTAACTGTGTAAGGAATTACACAGTAAGGCAGCGTCCGTTAACGGCTGTGTGACAACTGCCCTAACGAAACGCTGTCTTTTTTTGCGTCTCGGTTTTGCTTATTGCTCCGTATATGCAGGCGGAATATCCCGGCATTGTTTTTGGCGGAATACCGCAAACGGGACGCGGCTGTGTTTTAATAATGGGCTGTATCGGTTTATAATTGGCGTTTTTGCTTTGTTTTTAGCCCCGGGAGGGGACAGTTCGCTTCCGGCGAACAGTTTTCACCTAAAGACAAGGCTGTTTTCTCCGTGTAAGGATTTACACGGAAAGGCAGCTTTGTTTAGGAATGTGTGAAAACTTTCTAAAAACAAACGCTGCCTTTTTTGTGTATGGGCGGCGCCGCTTTCGCTGAAGGCCAAATGCGTATCAAGCAAAAGAAAGGCGTTTTGCTCTTGGCGGCCATACGGGCGGGAATGCCGCGCAGGATGAAATTTTACCAATCCCCCACAGCCGGCAGAAGAGTTCCCTTCTTCCGGCAAACGCCTCCGGTTCACTCATCCCGGGGGCGTTTTTTATCGGGAAGCGAAAGGGTTTTTTCAAAGAAGTGATTCTTCTCCCTGCTCTCTGGTAATCCGGCGGCAAAAAAGCGGAGCGATGATTCGCTCCGCTTTTTGAATATTCTGCGTCTGAATTTATTTTTTGCTTTCTCTTTCAAAGCGCAGGGTGCAGGTGATGAGATCCGTCACTTCCGCGGGACCGAAATATTGGATAGGGCCCGGGAAGAAATAGGATTCGCTCATCGCCCACATTTCGCGTTTTTTGGCGAACTGTTTGAACGGTTCTCCGTTCAGTTCCACCAGCGCTTTGCGGATGACCGGTTTTTCTTTGCCTTTGCGGCGTTCAATGTTCATCATCATCGTCAAAGGCACGCCGCCGCATTCCCATTGCTGCGGTTTGCGCGTCAATTTGCGTACGGAGGATAAATACCCGCTGCAGCCGTTCAAAGCCAGCGCGGCGGCATTGTAGCCCAACGCATAGGTGTAATTGGCGTCAAAGGTGGAGGGCACACCGCAGCGGCCTTCGTAGCCGAAGAAATGCATGATGGCGGAGAATTTGCCGCTGTATTTGCCGGCTTTTTTCAGCTCGTCCAGTTTGGCGCGCACCATTTCCACCAACAGTTTTTCGGTTTCAATCAAAGAAACCTGTACGTTGCCGTGCGGGTCGCGGTCCAGCATGAGCTGGGAGGCGATGCCTTCGGGCAGGGAGTGCATCAATGCGGCCAGCTTGGTGGGGAGTTTGGAAATGACGAGAGCTTTTTTCTCCGCGATGGAGTTCATTTTCGCCAGTTCCGCTTCATGGTCGGCCAGCAAATCGTTCAGTTCCGCGATCAAGGCTTTCATCTCGGGAATGAATTCAATCAAGCCTTCCGGCACCAACACGACGCCGAAGTTTTTGCCCTGTTTGGAGCGGGCGACAATAATGCCGGCCAAATAGTCAATGATTTGTTTGAGCGTCATTTTTTTGGCCAAAACTTCTTCGCCTACCAGCGTGACGTTCGGATGCGTTTTATGCGCCACTTCCAGCGTAATATGAGACGCGCTGCGCCCCATCAAACGCACAAAGTGCCAGTATTTGCGGGCGGAGTTGACGTCGCGGCAGATGTTGCCCACCATTTCGGCGTAAATTTTGGTGGCGGTGTCGAAACCGAAGGAAGTTTCAATTTTGTCGTTTTTCAAGTCGCCGTCAATGGTTTTGGGTACGCCGATGACGCTGATGTCGGATCCGTGCTGTTTGAAATATTCGGCCAAAACGCCGGCGTTGGTGTTGGAGTCGTCCCCGCCTACGATAATGAGGGCGTTGACTTTGTTTTTCTTTAAATTCGCCAAGGCCAAAGCCAGCTGTTCTTCCGTTTCAATTTTGGTGCGGCCGGATTGAATCAAATCAAAACCGCCGGTGTTGCGGTAGCTTTCCATGAGTTTGGGGGTGATTTCTTTCCAGTTGGCTTCCAAAATGCCGCTGGGGCCGCCCAAGAAACCAAAGAGTTTGTTTTTCGGATTGGCTTTTTTCAGTCCGTCCAACAAGCCCGCAATCACGTTGTGTCCGCCGGGGGCCTGCCCTCCGGAAAGAACCACGGCCGCTCTGACGGCTTTTTTGCCTATGGCCGGGTTGGCTCCTTTTACAAAGGTGATTTCCGGCATGCCGTAGGTGTTGGCAAACATTTTTTTGACGGTGGCCTGGTCGGCTACGCTTTGGGTGGCTTTGCCGGTTTTGGTTTTGATGAAGCAGGGACCTTTTTTAAGGATTTCCGGCAGCGCGGGCTGGT
>CAMGSK010000009.1 GCA_946061795.1 uncultured Elusimicrobium sp. | reverse complement strand
TGGGCTCCACGGCTCAAGCGCAGCAGAGACGCTGGATGAAGAACAATTCTTACTCTGCGAAGTTCTCCGGCTTGGACGTTTCCCCGACCAACGCCGCCAGTAAAACTTTCTGCACCAAAGGCGTTAAAACCGGGACGGAAGCCGCTCCTACGGCTTGCAATAACGGTTTTAAAATTGAGCTGGATGATACGGCGGCCAACGTGGCGGCTTACGGTAAGGGTCACGCTACGGCTACCCGTGTGGGCAATGACCAATACGGCTATACGTTGAAACGTTTTTATCAGAGCACCAAGACCAGCTGTATTCCTGCCTCCACCGGGACGACGGAAGCGGATGCGGCGTTATGTGCTGACTTCTGCGGCGTGGATTCCGTCACTACGGCTTGCTGCAATGACGGAGATGACACGGGAGAATGCTCGGACTATACCGCTTCCTAAGCCTTCCGGTCTGCTATGTTTTACCCGTCCCCGGCCAAAAGCCGGGGACGTTTGCGTTTATGACGCAAGAGAGCCGTTTATTGTTTCTTGCCTTGCGCTTCCACGGCCTGCATTTTGCGCCGGATTTCTTCCGGGTCGCCTAGAAAATAATCCCTCGTTAAATTCAGCCCGTCGTCAAATTCAAACACATACGGCGCGCCGGTGGGAAGGTTGAGTTTTGAAATCTCTTCGTCCGATATGTTTTTAAGCGTTTTGACAATGCCGCGCAGGCTGTTCCCGTGCGCGGCCACCAGCAAATGCTCTTCTCTCATTAGACAAGGAAAAATCATTTCCTGCCAATACGGCAGCGTCCTGCGAACGGTGTCTTGTAAGGATTCGGTCAGCGGCAAATATTGGCGCGGGACGTCGCGGTAGCGCGGGTCCGTGAACGGACTGCGCGGGTCGCCCGGTTCCAGCGCGGGGGCGGGCACGTTGTAGCTTCTGCGCCACAGCCGCACCTGTTCTTCCCCGTAGCGTGCGGCGGTTTCGCTTTTGTTGAGCCCTTGCAGCGCTCCGTAGTGTTTTTCGTTGAGCCGCCACGTCTTCTCCTCTGGGATATGTTCCAAATTCATTTCTTCCAAGGCCAAATTCAGCGTTTTTACCGCCCGGCGCAAATAAGACGTAAATGCGCGGGAAAATTTCAGCCCCGCCGCTTTCATCAGCCGTCCCGCTTCCCGCGCTTCTTCCTCCCCGGCTGCGGTGAGCGGCACATCCGTCCAGCCCGTAAAGCGGTTTTCCAAATTCCACAGGCTTTGCCCGTGGCGCAATAGTACGATTTTTTTCATAAACGCCCCCTTTTTTTCACGTTAGCACTTTGCGCGCCCGCGCGCGGGGGGAAAATTTAGCTATAATAAAAAGAGATTTTGGGAGGAACCATGTCCAAACCCGTATGCATTATGAAATTCGGCGGCAATACGCTGGCCAATAAGCAGAAACTGCTCATGGCCGCCGCGCTGATTAAAGAACGTTTTGACAAAGGCTTTTTGCCCGTGGTCGTGGCCTCGGCCAACGGAAATTTGACCGACGTACTGTTGGACCACGCTTACAGTATCAGCTCCAATCCGGACAAACGGGAGCTGGACATGCTGATCACCACCGGGGAACGCGTGAGCGTGGCCCTTTTGTCCATTGCACTGAGGGACGCGGGCGTGCCGTCGGTGTCGCTGACCGGGAGCCAAATCGGTTTGATTACCACGTGCGCCCATACGGGTGCGGATATTTTGACGCTCAAAGGAGACCGCCTGGCGCGCGAATTGGAAGCGGGGCACGTGCCGGTGGTGGCGGGATTTCAGGGAATCGGAGAAAACAAAGAAATCACCACCCTTAAGCGCGGCGGTTCGGACGTGTCGGCCGTGTTTTTGGCCAGCCAGCTGGGAGCGGACCACGTAGAGATGATTAAAGACGTGGACGGCGTCTATAGCGCAGACCCCAACAAAGACGTCAAAGCGCAAAAATACGAAGTGCTGGATTTTGACGAAATGTACAAACTGGCCCTCAACGGAGCCAGCGTTTTGCACCCCGACGCCGTGCGCCTGGCCAAAGAAAAGGGAGTGGAAATCCGCATCGTGCATTATCAAACGGGGCGCACCGGTACGGTGATAAAATAACGTTTATGAAACTGAAATTTAATTTGGCCGGACTGACGGCTTTTCTGTTGCTGGGCGGGTGCGTGTATTTATGGGGCCCCGGCTGGCAGAGTCTGTGGCGCGCGGCGGGCAGTGTGGCGTTGTATGCGGCGGTGTTTGCCGCCTGTTTTGTTGTCATTCAACGGAGGTAGAATCCGGATTTTAATCTGTAAGCGCGCAAGGAAGATTTCCCTGCGCGCTTTGTCTTTTAAACTGGGGGCCGCGCGGCCGTGTCCGAACGCGCGATATTTAGTAGAATAGCAATATGGACTTGTTTATCATTTTGCCCATTTTGTTTTTTTCCATTGTGCTGCATGAATTTGCGCACGGGTACGTTGCGTATCGTATGGGAGACGACACCGCTTATTTTATGGGCCGTTTGACGCTCAATCCGCTCAAACATGTGGACGTGGTCGGGACGATTCTGGTGCCCGCCGTTTGTTATATTTCCCATTTGCCCATGTTCGGCTGGGCCAAACCCGTGCCGATAAACGCCGCCCGCTTTTCCTCTCCCAGAGCGGGGATGGGCAAAGTGGCTCTGGCCGGTCCGGCGGCCAATTTGTCTTTGGCTGTTTTGTGCGCCGTATTGATAAAGGCCGTGTTGATGACGCAGGCGTTTGCGGACGAAACCACCGCGCGTCTGGTTGCATTTGCGGTGTACGGCATTCAAATCAACGTATTGCTGGCGGTGTTCAATTTAATTCCCGTTCCGCCGCTGGACGGAGGACATATCGTCGTTGCGCTGCTGCCTTATTCCGCCGCCCAAAAATACGCCGCGTTTTTCGGCCGGTACGGCATGTACGTGGTGCTGGTTTTGATTTTGACGGGAGCTTTTAAATATATTATTTATCCGCCGATGTATTTTATCGTACGCGTTTTGGGCGGATTTATTGGATGGTGAGAAACTTATGAGCAATGAAATCATCGTTTCCGGCATGCGCCCCACCGGCAAACTGCATTTGGGCAATTATCACGGCGCGCTGAAAAATTTTGTGGCGTTGCAGGACAAATACAAATGTTTTTTCTTTGTGGCGGATTTGCACGCACTAACCACCTCTTACAAACACACCGAAAATCTGGCCGCCAACAGCGAGCAGATGCTCATTGACTGGCTTTCCGCCGGGTTGGATCCGGAAAAATGCACCATTTTCCTGCAGTCGGACGTGCCGGAAGTGAGCGAGCTCAACACGCTTTTGGGCATGATTACGCCCCTAGGCTGGCTGCTGCGCAACCCGACGTATAAAGACCAGGTCAACGAACTGCTGGCCCGCAAATATGCCGGGCAGCTTAAAGGAGACGAGAACACCCCTCTGGCCGAGCGTGTAAAAGGCTTGGCCGACGAGGATATCTCCGTCTATGGTTTTTTGGGATACCCCGTGTTGATGGCGGTGGACATTTTGATTCACAAGGCAGCTTTTGTACCCGTGGGGGAAGACCAGACCGCCCATGTGGAAATTGCGCGCGACCTGGTGCGCCGTTTCAATGAAATTTACGGCGTGGATAACGTCTTCGTGGAGCCCAAACCGCTTTATACCAAAGAAACGAAAGTGCCGGGACTGGACGGGCACAAAATGTCCAAGTCTTACCACAACACCATTGATTTGGGCGAAGATTTGGACTCGGTCCGCAAAAAAATCATGACCATGTACACCGACCCGAATAAGAAAAAAGCCAATGACCCCGCCGACCCGGAAGGCTGCGTGGTGTATGCATTTCATAAAATTTACAACCCGGATGCGGCCAAACGCTGCGCCGAATGCAAAGCCGGCGCACTGGGCTGCGTGGCGTGCAAAAAACAGTTGTTTGAGCTGATGGAGCCGGAATTGAAAGGATTTTTGGACAGACGCAAAATTTTTGAGAGCGACAAAGCGCAGCTGCGGGCCATTTTGCATAAAGGCAAAGAGGCAGCCAGAGCCTCGGCCGCCGTCACACTGGAGCAGGCCAAGCGCGCCATGAAACTAATTGCATGATCAGCCAAAAACCCATTAACGTGCGCCTAAACGTCTTTGAAGGTCCCATGGACCTTCTGCTTCACCTTATCAAAAAAGACAACTTGGACGTGGCGGACGTGAACGTTTCTGAAATTACAAAGCAGTATTTGGAATATTTAAATGTAATGAAGGAGCTGAATCTGGAAATCGCCGGGGAGTTTTTGGTGATGGCCAGCACGCTGATGCAAATTAAGGTCAAAAGCTTGCTGCCCTCCCAAGTGCCCACCGGGGAAAACGACGGGCCGGACCCGGCGCAGGAACTGATCGCTAAACTGGTGGAATACCAGAAATACAAAGAAGCCGGCAAATTTTTGGACGCCAAGCTGGAAGAAAACAAAGACAATTTTTACAAGTCCGCCCCCATTTTTGACAACGGCGAAAAAGTGCTCAATCTGCAATTGTTTGATTTGCTGTCCGCCGTGAAAAGAGCGTTTGACCGCTTGGACGAACGCAAACGCATCGAGCTGTTGAAAATAGAAGAGTTTCCCATTGAAACCAAAATGGAAAAAGTGGTGGACATGCTGCGCCGCCGTCCCTGGGTCCTGTTGGACGACGTGTTTACCGGAGAGACGAAAAAACGCGGCGTTATTACATGTTTTATGGCGGTGCTGGAACTGATGAAAATTAAAAAACTTTTGGCCCGCCAAGACGAACGGGACGGGCAGATACGCATTTATTTAAACCCCGACACCAAAGACAAAGATTTCCGCGAACTCATGCACGGAGACGCGGCCTGATTACGGAGCGCATATGGAAGAAACGACGAACAACGCCCAACCTTTGACCCAACCGCCGCAGGAGTCCGCGCCGGAGGAAACCTCCGCCCAGCTTTTGGACAGCGGGGAAGCCAAGCAAATCGTGGAAAATCTGCTTTTTATTACAGACCGCCCGCTCAAGCCTTCGCGCATCGCCGAAGTGGTGGAAACCGTCAATGCCAAACGCGTGGTGGAAATTATTGAAGAATTGACCCGCGAATATGAAGAAACGGGCCGCTCCATCCGCATTCTGGAAATCGGCGGCGGATACCAAATGTGCACCAAGCCCGAATACGGCCGCTGGGTGCGCCGGCTTTATAATGAAAAGATGACCACCCGCCTTTCCAACGCCGCGCTGGAAACGCTGGCCATTATCGCTTATAAACAGCCCGTCACCCGCGCTGAAATGGAGATGATACGCGGCGTGGACGTGGCCGCCCCGCTGGAAAAACTGCTGGAGCGCGGTTTGGTGCGCGTACTGGGCAAGCGCGACACGATCGGCCGTCCGATGGTGTACGGAACGACGGACGAATTTTTGCGTTTGTTCGGTTTAAACAAATTGTCCGAATTGCCCGATTTGCAGATTTTCGCGGCCAAACAACTGCAGGAAAAGCAGGAAGATTTGCCGTTTGAAGAGAAACTCCCGCCCATAGGAGAGCCCGCCATTTTGGCTTTGGAAGAGGAAACCGGCGATCCGGCCGACGCGTTTTTCAAACGTCCGAAAAGTATGTTTGACGAACAGGAAGAAGCGCCTTTGGCCGGGGAACCCGCCGCCGCGGAGCCCTCGGACCGGGCGGACGGCCCGGCGCAAGCATCCGCGCCGGCAGAGCCGCCGTCTTCTGAGGCGGATTTAGGAGACTCGTCATCTTTTGAGGAGGAAAAAGCATGAATATCGTTTTAGCCGCCAGTGAGGCGTTCCCTTTTTGTAAGACGGGAGGATTGGCCGACGTCGTCGGCGCGCTGAGCCAGCAATTGGCCGGACGCAAAGGAAACAAGGTCCTTCTGTTTCTTCCGCATTACCGCAATATCCGCCGCGTGTCTTCCTTGAAAGTGGTCCCCGGCGTGTATTTGATTCCCGTGGGGGGAAAAATAGAACAGGTTTCTCTGTCTTACATCAACTGGGGCAACGTGTTGGTTTTCTTTGTGGGCAACCGCCACTATTTTGACCGCCCGGAATTGTATCGCACCAAAATGGGCGATTATTTGGACAATGACGAGCGCTTTATTCTGTTCAGCCGCGCGGTGTTGGAAGGCTGTAAATTTGTGGGGTTCCGCCCGGACCTTATCCATTGCCACGACTGGCAGACCGCATTAATCCCGGCCTATCTGAAAACGGTGTACAAGCTGGACGCTTTTTTCACCCGGACCCGTAGCCTGCTGACCATTCACAACATCGCCTACCAGGGGCATTTTGCGTATTCCACATTTGAAAAAGCGGGCTTTCACCCGGCTGATTTTACGCCGGACAAATTTGAATATTACGGCGGAGTGAGCTTCTTGAAAAGCGGCATCGTATTCGCCGACAACGTCAGCACCGTCAGCCCCAATTACGCCAAAGAAGTGCAGACGGATCCGTCTATGGGATTTGGCATGGAAGGCCTGCTGTCATACCGGACGAAAAACTTTTTCGGCATTGTGAACGGAATTGACACCGAGATTTGGGACCCGGAAACGGACACGCTGCTGCCCGTGGGGTATGACGCCGTGACGTTTTCCAAAAACAAGCCCGTTTCCAAACAGCAATTGCAAAGAGAAGTAAATCTGGAAGAAAATCCCCAAAAACCGTTGATAGGCATCGTGTCCCGTTTGGATTACCAGAAAGGGCTGGATTTGGCCGCTTCCGTGATAGAACGCCTGCATGGACGGGTGCAGTTCGTGGTGGTGGGAATGGGGGACCCCGCATTGGAAAAACGCTACCACGATTTGGCCGCCAAATATCCGCAGGATGTGGCGTATGAAGCCAAATTGGACGAAGAGCTGGCTCATAAAATTTATGCGGGCGCGGATATGTTTTTGATGCCTTCGCGTTTTGAACCTTGCGGTTTGTCCCAAATGATTTCCATGAAATACGGCACGCTGCCCGTAGTCAGCAAAGTGGGCGGTTTGGTGGATACGGTGACCGGATATCAGGAAGGGGCGGAGAACGCCGCCGCCACGGGTATCTTTATAGAACGCTTCAGCGAAGAGGGCATTTATCAAGCCGTGGAAAAAGCCCTCCGGTTGTATGAAGACAAAAAAGCCTGGAACAAGGTGGTCCGAAACGCCATGCTCAAAGACAACTCTTGGGACAAATCCGCTCAGGATTATATGGCTTTGTACCGCAAAACCGCGGCATAAGGAGTGGAAAAAAGATGAAGCGCTTTGTTTTACTGTGTTTGTTTTTGTCGGTTGCCGCGGGCGCGTGGTGCGCTGCTCCGGCGAAAAATCTGATTTGGGTCATAGGCGACGGCATGGGACCCGGTGCGATGGGAATGTTTATGGAAGGCGTGCGCAATACGGAACTGGCGCGCTATCCGGACAAACAGTCTGCATTGGAAAAATTTATCAATGCTTCCGTGACGGGAATGTATTTTAACAACACCTATGATACCGTCGTCACCGATTCCGCCTGCGCCGCCACGCAAATGGCAGGGGGCGTGCTGTCCCGCCCGGACCGCATTGGATTGGATTTTGACGCAAACCCGACGCGGACGTTACTGGAAGAAGCCTTAAAACAGGGAAAATCCGTCGGCGTCGTGACGGATGTGTACGTGGCCGACGCCACCCCCGCCGGTTTTTTGGCGCACGTCATGAGCCGCAAACAAAAGTATGACATCGCCCGTCAGCTGGTGGATTCCGGCGCGCAGGTGGTCATGGGCGGCGGGTTGAAATATTTTACGCAAAAAGAAAATAAAAAATTGCTCAAACAAGCCAAAAAACAAGGCTGGCGATTGGTCAAAAACCGCAAGGAATTAAATGCCGCATCCGGCCCGCGCGTTTTGGGCTTGTTCGCTGAAGAAGCGATGCCGTTTTACGGCGACGCGTCCGCCTATCCCCAGACGCCCACCCTGTTGGAAATGACCCGCAAAGCGGTGGAACTGCTCAGTCAAAACGAAAAAGGTTTCGTCCTGATGGTGGAAGCGGGGAAAGTGGATTGGGCGTTGCATGACAATGAAGCCGGTCCTTTTTTGTGGGAAATGCTGAATTTGGACGAAACCCTGGCGTATGTGTGGGACTTTGCCCAAGAAAGCAAGGACACGCTGGTGTACCTCAACGCCGACCACGAAACCGGCATTCCCGCCTTTGAATATCGGCATTTGGACGAGGAGACCGTCCGCCACAAATCTTCCCAGGGCGAAATGCTATATGACGGCGACACCGATTATGTGAACTATCCGTATTACCGCAATCTGTTTTTGCATAAGCATTTGTTGTATTACGTTTATCCCGAGTTTAAAAAACTTCCTTCGGAAGAGCAGACGGCCGAACGCCTGCAGGCCATGGTGAATGAGGCGACGGCGGCTCCCGTGGATTTAAAACTGAACGGAAAAGTGCCCTCATATGCGGAATTGATTGCCAAACTCAATCAAGCGCAAGGGTTGGTCTGGGCGACGGGCAATCATTCTTCGGGCATGCTTTTGGGCGTGGCGTACGGCCCGGGAGCGGACGGATTCGGCGGCGTATATCACAATACGGATATCAAAGCTAAAATGGAGCGCGCCCTGGGTTTTTAACGGGGGCGGAAAACTATGGAAGACTTTTTTCAAGAAAAACCCCGCAAAAAGAAAGCGTCCGCTTTTGTCTTTCGCGGATACCGCCGTTTATTTGTTTTGGCGTTTGCCGTGGCCGTTTTGTGGCAAACGGTCAGTTTTTTGCAAATGCGCTTAAGCGCGTATCATGAGGCGTTGGTGAAAGATTTCCGGGTGGTAATGTCCGTCACCCGGGATTTGGACAACGCGGTTTTGGCGGCCGTCGGGGAAAGCTTAAACCAAAAAGAGGACGTGTCGGCAGTGGAGCTGTTTTCTCCGCAAGACGGTCTGAAAGCGCTGCAATCGCAAAACCCCCGCTTGGCGCAGGCGTTGGTGGCATTGGGGAGAGAGCAGATGCCCGCTTATTTTGAATTGACGCTCAATGAGCGTGCTATTGGGAATATTCGTCCGTTTGTGCAGAATTTGTCGGCGGAATATCCGCAGCTTTCCGCCAAGTATTCGGCCGCCCAGGCGGATATGGCGTTTTATTCCGGTTTGTGCTTGCGCACGGTTAATTTGTCCGCGGCGTTTGCATTGGTGTTGTTTTTTGCGTTTATGTTTATGGTGGAAGCGCACCCGGCAAGAGGGAACGCGCATGCCGCGGCGGGCGCGGTGTCTGCGCTGCTGGCGGGGGCGCTGTCTTTGGCGTTTTTGGCGGCGCTGACGTACCCGACGGGATTTTTGTCCGCGGCGTTTAAAGAATTTACTTCGCCCGAACGGCAGGTGTGTCTGCTGGCTTTTTGCGGGCTTTTCGGATGGACGTTAAGCAAATGGCAAAAGTTTTAGCGTGTGTGTTTTGCGTGTTGTTTGCGGCGGTCCCGGCTTGCGCCGCGGCCGATGCGGACGCGCGCAAACAAGAACTGGAACGCTTAAAACGCCAGGCCGCGCAAAAGCAGGAAGAACTGAAAAAATACCGCGAAAAAGAGCAGGCCATCTCCCGGGAGATTTCCGCCTTGGAAAACCGGAAAGCCGAAGCGCAAAGACAGAAAAATAAGCTGGAGTCGGACATCCAGGCAGTGGAAAAAAATATTTTATCTACGGAAGACAAACGCGCCGCTTTGGAGCGCAGCATGCCTATGTGGCGTTCTGTGGTGCGGGAAGAAACGGCCAATTATTATCTTGCTCCCCGCTGCGCCGTTTGCCCGGGGGATTGGAGCCCGCTGGAGGAACTCTTCTTGGAGCGCGCGCTGACGCACAAAGCGGAATTCGCCGTCGCTTTACAAGAGGAAAATCAGGCCGCCAAACAAAAAATTTATGACTTTGAAAAACGCAATAAAAAACTGTTGGAGCAAAGCAGCCAAATCGCCAAGCGGCAGCAAGTGATTTCCACCAATTTTTTGAAAAAGCAACAAGATTTGAATTTAACCAAAAAGAAAACGGCCCAAATCCGCGAAGAGCTCAACGAACTCAACAAATCCGCCCGCGCCTTGGACGATTTGCTGGCCAAATTTGAACGCCAGCGCAAAGCCGAAGCCGCCAAACGCCAGGCGAAGGCGGAAGCCGAGGCCAAAAAAACGGGCGCGTCCGTGAAAAAACAGTCCTCTATCGCCAAGATAGATTTGCCCGCGCATTCTTTGCCGTGGCCGGTACAGGGCAAAATCATCAGCAAATTCGGCAAAGAATACCGCCGTGATTTGAATACGTGGATTTTCCGTGACGGAATAAAAATTTCCGCCCGCGCCGGAGAAAGCGTGAAAAGCGTTGCTTCCGGAGAAGTGATTTACGCCGGCCCGTTCCGTTCGTACGGCAATGTGGTGATTGTAGATCACGGCAAAGGATTTTTCAGCATATACGGATTTTTGAGCCAGATTACCGCTTCCGTGGGAGAAAAACTGCCCCAGGGAGGCGTAATCGGTACGGCGGGACTGGATACGCAGCAGAGTTCCGGCACGGGCCGCTACGCCGTGTATTTTGAAACGCGCCAAGGCGCGGCGGCGGTGGACCCGGAGCAGTGGCTTCGGCCCGCATAATTTGGTGCGCCGTAAGGCGCGGAGGACAGGATGAACAATAAAAAATCAATTAAATTTGCCGCGTGGGCGGCGGTCGTATTTTTTGTAGGGACGCTGTTTCATTACGCTTACGGCGCGGTGGACGGCGGACTGAAAAAACTGCGCACGTTTGTCAGCGTGGTGGAGTACGTCAAAGAAAACTATGTGGAACCGACCGACAGCGACAAGCTGATTACGGGCGCCATCCGCGGCGTGGTGGACGAGCTGGATGATTTTTCCCAATATTTGGAGCCCAAAGATTATAAGGCGCTGAAGAATGATACGCGGGGGGATTTCGGCGGTTTGGGAATTCGTTTGTCCAAGGTGGACGGATACGTGACCGTTATGAGTCCTATGCCCAATACGCCGGCGTACGAGGCCGGGGTAATGCCCGGGGACCGCGTGCTGTTTGTGGACGACCGGGACGTTTCCCCCATGGAGTTGGACGAAGCGGTGGAACTGATGCGCGGCCCGGTGGGCAGCAAAGTCAAAATTACCATGAGCCGCAAAGATAAAAAAACGGGAGAATACCGGAAACTGCCGGATTTTCATTTCAAACGCCGCCAAATTGTGCCCGAAGTGGTGCATTACCGCATGCTGCCCGGCCAAATAGGCTATATTTATTTGGTGGATTTTTCCGGACACAGCACCGAAGAAATGAAAAAAGCGTTAAAAACGCTGTCCAAACAAGGCATGAAAGGCTTGGTGTTGGATTTGCGGTTTAACCCGGGCGGGTTGCTCGGCGGCGCGGCGGATATCGCCAAACTTTTTATGGGAGACAATCAGCTGATTGTATATACCCAGGGCCGCAAGCCGGAATATTATCAGGAATACAGAACGGGTGCCAAGGCCGCATATCCGGATTTACCCATGGTGGCCTTAATTAACCAGGGTTCCGCCAGCGCCAGTGAAATTGTGGCGGGCGCGCTGCAGGACAATGACCGCGCGGTTATCGTAGGGCAGCGCAGTTTTGGCAAGGCCAGCGTTCAGCAGGTGCTGCCTTTGGACGACGGCGCGGGGCTGCGTTTGACCATCGCCAAATATTATACGCCCAAAGGACGCCTCATTCACCGCGATTACCGCGATAAAACCAAAAAAAACGAAGGCGGCATTTTCCCGGATGTGGAAGTGAAGGCTTCTTCGGACGATGAAGTAAAAATCTTTATGCAGTATAATAATGTGGTATATACGCCGGGGCAGGATTTCCCCAAAATGGAATTTAAAGAAAAGGACCCGGTGCTGGACAAAGCGGTGGAAATCTTGAAAGAGGGCCCGGAAAAAATCATCGCCCAAAAAGCGGAAAAAGAACAAGCGGCCGCTCAAGCGGCTGTGCAAAATGACGTTCAGCCGGCCCCGGCGGAAAAGAAGGACAAATAAAATGAAAAAAGATTTTGCCATTTTGGGTATAGAGAGTACGTGCGACGAAACCTCCGCCGCTTTGCTCTGCGACGGAAAGAAACTGCTTTCCAACGTCATTTATTCCCAAATAGAAGAGCATAAAAAATATCACGGCGTGGTGCCGGAGCTGGCCAGCCGCGCGCACGCGGCCAAAATAGCCGCCGTAGTGGAAGAAGCGCTGGCCGGGCGGGATATAGACTGCGTGGCTTTTGCCCACGGACCCGGGCTGCCCGGAGGACTGATGGTGGGCCGTGTGGCGGCGGAAACGCTTGCAAAATTTAAAAAAGTGCCTATACTGGGAGTGAACCATTTGGAGGGGCATTTGTTCGCCTGCGAGTTTGAAGACGGAGAGGTCAAACGCCCGCTGGAATTTCCGTTGGTGGCGCTGATTGTATCCGGCGGCCATACGGAGTTGTGGTACGTGAAAGGCTACGGCAAATATAAGGTGCTGGGCCGCACGCGCGACGACGCGGCGGGAGAAGCTTTTGACAAGGTGGCCAAACTGCTCGGTCTGCCTTATCCCGGCGGTCCGCAGGTATCCGCCCAAGCTTTAAAAGGCCGGCGCGACGCAGTGGATTTCCCGCGTCCGCTTTTGCCGGGCACGTGGGAATTTTCGTTCAGCGGCATCAAAACCGCGGTCAGCTATTATTTGCGCGACCACCAAAACGTCAGCGTGCCGGATGTGTGCGCTTCGTTTGAACAGGCGGTGTGTGAGACGCTGGTAAAGAAAACCATGCTGGCGGCGCAGAAATACAAGGTCAAACACGTCGCCGTCGGCGGCGGTGTGGCAGCCAACGCGCTGCTGCGTCAAATGATGTGCGCCGAAGGGGCCAAGCTGGGTGTGGACGTGCGTTTTGTGCCCAGAAACATGTCCTCCGACAATGCGGCCATGATTGCCCTGGCGGCGTGGCGCAAGTTGGAGCATGCCGGGCCGGACGCCTTAAACAAAAAATTGAATATCAATATTAACCCGAATCTGAAAGTTAAAAACTGGGGGGGCAGCGACAAATGATTTTATGGGTCATGCCGGACGCCGGCGCAAAGTCCAAAGCGCATTACCGCTCTTTCGTGGAGCGTTTCTTGCGCGAACATCCCGGCGCGGAAGTGTCCGTGCGGGTGCTGACCCGTAATATTTTGTGGAAAAAAATCTTTACGCTCAAATATCCCGCCGCGGGAGAGACGGTGCCGGACGTAATTCAAATCCCGCATTATTGGACCGCCCTTCTGACGCGCGCCGGCGTGGCGGAAAATCTTTCCCGGCTGGACCCGGGGCTTTCTCTTTCTTCGGCGCTGTTTCCTTTGCGCGCCCATTGCTGCAAGCCCGGCACCAAAGATTTGTATTCTTATCCGTGGTGGTTTGACATGAGCGCGCTGCATTACCGTGCCGACCATTTGCGCCGCGTGACGAAAAACCCGGAAGAGGCCCTGGCCACCTGGGACGGCCTTTTGGACGTATGCGCGCGTTTGCGGGAATGTTTTAAAGACGCGGAAGGCTATTACCCTATGCAAAACAGCGACTGGCGCGGCTCTTTGTCCACGCGCAGCGCGTTTACGGCGGTGTGGGGCCGCGGGGCGGATTTGTTTGATGCGGATTTGCGCACAGCGCAGATTTCTTCTGCAGAGTTTAAACAGGGCGTGCGCGATTATATAGAGCTTGCCCTGCGCGAATATATGCCCATTTTGCGCGAACGCGGCAGTTTGGGCACCATGATTTCCGGCAAAGCCAGCATGCTCATTTCCCGTAAACAAGGGGGCGTCAGTTTTGAAGGAAAATCTTCCGTCCGGGTCAAAACGCTGCCCGTACCCCGCACCGGGGAACGGCCCCAGGCGTATTTGTCCGGGATGAATTTGATGATCAACGCCGCGGGCAAAGACAAAGAAACCGCGCTGGAGTTTATTAAGTGGTGCGCCCGGCCGGACAATCAACTGCCGTACGCCGCGGCCATGGACGTGTTCCCCGCGTTTGAAGAAAGCTTTGAGAAGCTGGTGTTTTCTTCTTCCAGCCGTTTGCAGACGTATTCCGGCATTTTGGCCAGCGCGCGTACGCTGCCCAACATTACCATTACGGGCACCGTGGTGGAAATTTTAAACCGGGTGCTGGCCGTCACCGCCACGCAAATCGTGGAAGGCCGTTTTACGCCGGCCGGCCTGGATATAGAGCTGGACAAAGCCGCCAGAGAGGCGGACTATTTGCTTTCTCTTTATGAGGGGTAATTATGTTTGATAAAGAAGCGTTTACGCTGTTTAAGTTCAGCAAAAAATTAAACCAGTCTTTTCAGAACCGCCGCGAATTGCTGGACTGCGCTCTTCCCGCCCTGCGTGATTTGTTTAAGCTGGACCGGGTGTATTTTTTTGCCTGGCAGCAGGAACGCGCATTGCTGTCTTTGAACATGATGTGCAAGAAAGAATATTGCATGGATATGCAGGAAGACATTTCCGTGCTCAACGAGCCGGAATTTTTAAAACAGCTCCTGCGCGACGGCTTGGCCGACTCTACGGACTTGAATTATCCCGCCGTATATGTGCTGCTGCGCTGGCAAAAACCCGCCATGACGCTGGAGGGGGAAGAGGTCCGTCAAACCCTTAAAGAAAGCGTGGGAGTGCTGCGTCTGGAACGTTTGCGCAAAAACCGCGTTTTTACTCCGGCGGAAAAGAAACTCATTAAAAGCGTGGCGGCGGAAATTTCGCACAATTTGACCAACACCGAAATTGACCAGGACAAAAACCAGCGGCTCAGCGTCGCTACCGCCCTCAACGATTTGGCCGCCATTTTTGCTTCTTCTTTGCGCCTTTCCGACGGACTGGAGCTGATTTTGCAGGGCGTGCAGAAATATTTCCGCTTTGACCGCGTCCGCTTGTACCAGACCAATTACGACGGCACCAAAATCAAAAGTATTCTGGGGGTGGACATTTCCGGCGAAGTGACCAGCCAGCCCGGAGACGATTTGCCGGAGGACGAACGCACGCTCCTGCGTGATATTTTTGATTCCGGCGCGCCGTACCGCACCATTCACAACGTCGTATATATTCCGCTTAAAGTGCAGCGCAACAAGGTGGGTTTTCTGACGTTTGACAATTTGCTTTCCCGCCGCCGGATAGACTGGCTGGATTTGATTTCCTTGAAACAGTTTGCCAACCAAATCGCGCTGGCCATAGACAATGCCTCTTTGTTTGAGCGCGTGCAGGAGCTTTCCAATTACGACGAACTGACCAAGCTGCCCGTGCGCCGCTTTTTCAATGAAAAATTTGCGGAGGAAATTTACCGCTCAAAACGTTTTGATTTGATTATGTCGCTCATCGTGCTGGACATTGACTGGTTCAAACAAATCAACGACAATTACGGCCACCAAATGGGGGACTGGGCTTTGCGGGAAATCAGCCGCGTGATTCGCACCAGCCTGCGGCAGACGGATTTCCCGTGCCGCTTCGGCGGAGACGAAATGGTGATTATGCTTCCGCGCACCAATGACGAAGAGTCCAAAATCATCGCCAAACGCCTCAAAGACCGCATCAATGCCATCGCCGTTCCCAGCCGTTATACCGACGGTCAGCGTGTCACGCTCAGCATCAGCCAGGGCATTGCGTCGTTCCCGCAGGACGGAGCGAACGCGGCCGAACTGTTTGAAAAGGCGGACCAGGCGTTGTATTGGGTCAAAGAGCATTGCCGCGGAAACTTCGCCAATTACCGGGAAGTCAGTTCCGGCGGTAAAACGGAAAATACGGACGCTCCCGCAGAACCGGGGAGAGAGGAAGCCCCCGGCAAATAGCCTTCGGGGTGAGCGGCTTGTTTGGGTTTGTAGAGCAAGACGAAAGAAAAACTGACAAAACAGTTGACAAGCGACTTAAAAGTTGCAAGAATTTAAGAGTAAGTACGTCGCGGGCCGGCGCTATCTAATCCAAAATACCGTACCCCGCGGCTTTTGGCTATGCAAAGATTTGAAAATACATCTATTACAAAACGGGATACTACAATAACTATGACACGGAAAAATTTATCTGCTTGGTTGGGCAAAACGCTCTTAGCGGTGTTGCCCCTGCTGTGCGCGCTGGCGTCCGTCCCCGCATTTGCCCAGTCTGCGGAGGTGCGCGCCGCGGGCGTGTATTATGTAAACGGGACCAGTGATATTAATGGGGTGTATTGCAACTGGCCGGTGACTGGGGCGTCAAGCACAACGGCAATTTTCAAGCAATCTAACGGCACAGACGACACGGCCAATCTGCACCAAAATTATGTCGGGGCCATTGTGGACGGTTCCAAAGACCCGTGGAAGTATTCCGCTTTGATTGAGTATGACCAGCCGTATCCCAGCGCAAGTGAAGAGAATAACTATCCGAATCATTGTCTAGCCCTGTGCATGGACGTATATTGCACCAACAAGCCCAACGGGGCCAGCACATATTCCGTGGCTTTCCCGATTCAAAACATCAAATATGAAATCGCCAAATATTACGGCTCCAAAGATATCAGCAATCCGGAAACCAATCCGCCCGTCCGCACGATTTTCCAGAGTTTGATTGATAATAAAATTGTGGATGGCACTACGGGTGTTGGGGTAGAAATAGATATTGACAAATATTCTTGCGCTTCGTATGTGTGCTATGGTGCGCGGGCTAACTTTGAAGATACCACGACCTGCCCTTCTCCAAAGTATGTATGCGACTCAGAAGGTTGCACTGGAAACTGTTGTACATCTTTAAGCGATCCCAGCGCAGATCCGGTATCAACGACTACTGCCGGTTGTGTCGCTGGAGACAAAAAGAACGGCCAAGAAAGTCCGTGCATCGTCAAATCCGGTTCCGGCAAAGGATACAATGACCCTATCCATTTCTGCACGTCTTGGGACGGATCTTATGAAATTTTGGGTGAATTTGGCAAAACCAACGGCCAGTTCGGCTTCCGCGGAAACATCCAAACCAACTATCCGGGCGACGGCATGGCTGTGGAAACCATTAATATTGACCAAACTTACGTCTATCCCGGCAATAACCAGTATCCCATTCAGGTGGACGTCACCAACGTGCACACCGTGCGCACCACGCCTACGGTCATCGGCAGTCTGACGGCCGTGCAAGCCGCGCCGTACGCCATTGCGTACCGCCTGAGTAAAGACGCGGACGTGCAAATTCAGATTTTTGACGCTTCTTCAACCACCATTTCCACGGATAACCGTAAGCTGGTCCGCACGCTGGTGAACTGGCAGCCGCGCATGGGCGAAGGGATGAAAGGTGCGGATAGCGATAAACTGATTGTGGAGTCTGACTCTTGGGACGGACGCGACGATTCCGGCCGTCTTTTGCCCGCTGGGAACTATCTGGTTTCTATTCAGGCCAAAACAAAGGATGAATGGCCGGGAGTCGATCTCTCCCGCGCCGTCACGCGCCAGTTGTCCTTGGACCCGCTGAAACTGACGGATATTCAGGTGTTCGGCTTGAACAAGCAGTCCACCGGGTATGCCATGATTTATTACGTGCCGACGGAAGCCTCTAACGTCTATTTTGAAGTTTATTCCCCGGGCACGACGTTTGACAGTACCTTTACCAAAGGATCTGACCAGACGGGTACGTCTCCGACTCGTGCTGGTATGAAATTGGCAGATGGCAGTATTAGCACTACTACTAAATCCGGAGTGCGTGTATATCGCAGCCAGCAGCAGCGCGGCCGCGCCATGAGCTATCCTGACAAGTGGGACGGACTCTGCCATGGAACAGAAGAAGATGGATCTTGTGCTATTCCGTATGCCAAAGGTACGAAGTTGCCTATTTCCGGGAATATATTTGATGGAACAACAAATACTTGTACAGAAGGGGAGATTGCCAACGATATTTGCACTGTCAAGTTTGCCGAAGGTTCTCCTTTGCCGGACGGAGACTATGTCTATGTGTTGTGGGCGGAAGTACCTTATACGGACACTTATAAGAATGCCGCGGAGGATACTTTTACTGCCGTCAAAACCCAGCGGTACTATACCGGACTGCTGCCGGTGGAGCGCGGGGTGGTGGACATTACCATTCAGCCCGTCAGCTATTCCACCGTCGGCTCCAGCCCCACGGCTTATGGATTGGACCCGTTCATTTTCCGCTATTCCATCGCCCGGGACGCGATAGTTAACGCATACGTCAAAAATACGGCGGGCGTTAACGTCAAAACGCTGACCGACCAGGGCGGCAATTCCAACGTGGCCCAGCAGATGAACACTTTGGTGTGGGACGGCCGCGACGACCAGGGCCGCATGGTGGGGCCCGGCACCTATATGTTTGTGGTGGAGAGCATGGATCCCATGTTCCCCCAGAGCGTCAAGACGCAGGCCACCACGCTCTTCCCCGTGGACCTCTACCGCGTGGTGGACGTATCCACCACGGACGTATATGGAGACAGCGAAGCCAAAGCCACGCTGAGCTACAAGCTGTCTAAAGCCATGAACGTGCAGGA
>CAMGSK010000008.1 GCA_946061795.1 uncultured Elusimicrobium sp. | reverse complement strand
AACCCTTTCATTCACAGCTACGACACCTTGGCGGGTATGTCCGGCAGCTGGGGGGCCGACAACGCCAACGCACTGATTTCGCTTTCCCAAATATCGGAAACTTTCTGCATTCTGCTCATTCCGTTTTTCTTAAAACGCTTCGGCATCAAGAAAGTTATGCTCATCAGCATGTTCGCTTGGGTGCTGCGCTTTGGGCTGTTCGGACTGGGCAATCCCGTCACCTTTGGCGGAATTTCGCTGTTGGTAATGTCCATGATCGTGTACGGCGTGGCGTTTGACTTCTTCAACGTTTCCGGCTCTTTGTTTGTGGAAAAAGAAACGGACGTGTCCATCCGCTCCAGCGCGCAGGGCTTGTTCATGCTGATGACCAACGGCATCGGCGCCACAGTAGGCATGCTGGGTGCGCAAGCGATTGTGGACAAATGGGTCAACGCTCCCACTGACGCCTACGTCGCCGTACACGGCATGCTGGCCAAAGGAGAAGTGTACCCGGAAGCCGTCTCCCAGGCCATCGCTTCCGGCTGGGCGAACTCTTGGTTTGTATTTGCGACGTACGCTTTGGTGGTGGCCGTCGCATTCGCCTTTATTTTCAAATACAAACACACGCCACAAGCCGACTAAAATTTAACCCCCCGCTTTTCAAAGCGGGGGGTTTTTTAATCTCCGTTCCGTTTCTTTTTTCCCGTCCGGTTTCAGAGCCGATTGCCGCAAAAGTTTTTTAATTGCTCCCCGGCATAAAACAAACGCCGCGCGCAGTGATTTCCCGCCTAAGCAGTTCCCGGTCCTTGGAGGACAATTCGTCAAATTCCACTTTCAATATCTGCCCATGCGCGGCTGGTTTAGGCGCAAACACCAACACGTTGACCCACACTTTGCCTTTTCCAACGGTGCGTTGTTCTGAATGCAGGCGGCAGGATTCTATTTGGTCCCAAAAAATTTCCTTCTTTCCAACCCTCACCTTTTCCGGATACAGCAGGCATACCGGAGCCGGCCAAAACACCCTTTTTAATCCATACAGCAGCCATATCGCCGCAATGGCGTAATAAACAAGTTCCGGCCTTACTTCCATAGTAAAAGCTTCCTCCGAGCGGAAAGTAAACGCCGCAAAAGCCGCACCGAACAACGCCAGCACCGCTCCCCGCCAACGGGGCGGATAAAACGCTACAATTGCGCCGGATAAATTTTTCACTTATTTTTTTCCTTCATAATATCTACAATCATCGGGTCCACCGCGCTCATGCCCACGGTGGAAATATTGCCTAAATTCCGAATGGTCTCTTCCGCACTGCGGCCGACAAAGCCTTCCACTTCGCTGATGCCGTAATCGTGTATGGCCATAAAAGCGGAACGGATGGCCGCATCGGTGGAGCTGACCACTTTTAACGCACAGCCGCTTTTGGCTCCGTCGCAAAGCATGCCGCCGATATCGCTGATGATATTGTTAATGGCCAGCGTGACGGCCCGCACGTCCGCGCCGCGCTGCTGATACACAATGGCGGCCGTCGCCCCCACGCCCGCGGCGATGGCGCAGCCGCAAATGGGAGCCAGTTCTCCGGTAAATACTTTTACATAGCCGTTTAATAAATGCGACAGCGCGATACTGCGCAAAATCGTTTCTTCCGGCACTTCCATTTCTTTGCCCACTTTCCACGGCACCAAAATGGTGACCACGCCCTGATTGCCCGATTCCCCGCTGCTCATCACGGCCACAGGCTGCCCGTCCATGCGCGCGTCGGCGGCGCAGGCGGTTAAAATTTTGGTGGAAGAAACCAAATCCATATGAAGCATTTTTCTCCGCACCAATTCTTTCAGATAAAATCCTGTTTTTTGCAGTGCCTGCCCCGTTTCGGCGGCTTTCAGGTTCATATCCACGCCTTTTTTAATGTA
This sequence comes from uncultured Elusimicrobium sp., assembly GCA_946061795.1. Lineage (GTDB taxonomy): Bacteria > Elusimicrobiota > Elusimicrobia > Elusimicrobiales > Elusimicrobiaceae > Avelusimicrobium. The sequence goes on along the minus strand of CAMGSK010000008.1, from coordinate 16,607 downwards.
GGCCAAATCTTCCGCATCCGCCGCGTCCGCCCAGGCCAGCAGGTCCGCCAGCGAGGCTTTTTTCAAAACTTCCTTAAACGCGGAGCAGGCGGTTTTTTCTTCCCGGGACTGCGCGTCTTTGATAATTTTCCCGTCTTTGGCCAAAAACGTCACTTCCGTGTGACTGCCCGATATCACGCACCGCGTTTGCGAACCGCTTTGTCCGTGAAGCTGTGCTTCAATATAAAAACCGTGTTTTTCCGGCGCCACTTCCAGCCGCACCCGTTTTTGCGCGGTCAATTCTTTGGCGCGGCGCAAAAGCGCGCCGTCGGCCCCGCTTAAAATTTCCATTTGCAGTTCCGGCCGCGCAATCAGCAACCCCATGGCCGCGGCCAGCAAATTGCCTTTCTCTCCGTCCGTATTGGGGATACGCACCCCGCAGCCGTTTTTATAGGTGCCGGGATCCAAACGGAACACCGCTTCTTTCACTTCTTCCCCGGCCAGCTGTGCAGCATACGCCGCGCATAACGCTACGGACACGGGCTCGGTGCAGCCCATGGCCGGATATACTTGATGTTTGAGCACTTCTTTTAAAATAGTCATTTTATTTTCCCGTTGGCTTTAAGGCTGTAATGCGTCCCTTTGCCTATGATGATATGGTCATGCACCGCGATGCCCAGCAAAGCGGCGGCGCGGGCGATGTCTTTGGTCAGCACAACGTCTTCCATGGACGGAGTCGGATCCCCCGACGGATGATTGTGCACCAGAATTACCGCGGCGGCTTTGGCCGCCAGCGCGCGTTCTACAATTTGGCGCGGCGACACGCTGACCCGGTCCAATCCGCCCGAAGCGACGATTTCCGTGCCAATGACCGTATTGCGGACCGTTAAATAAATCAGTTCCAGGCACTCGTCACTGCGGCCGGACAAAGAAGCGTTGCAGTATTCCAGCACCTGCTCCGGCGTGCGCACGGTAATCTTTTCTTTTACTTCTTCCAGCGAGTACTTCTTAAATACGGCCCGGATAAGTTTTAAAAACAGCGCGCTTTGCTCGCCCACGCCTTTGACGGAGCACAGTTCCTCCACTGAGGCGTCCAGCACGCCGGACAGTCCGCCGAAGCGCTTCATCAAAGCCCACGCGGCGGGTTTGGTGTCGCGGCGGGCAATGCAATAGGTAAGCAAAAGTTCCAGCGCCTCATGGTCCAGAAAATGTTCCAATCCGCCGGAAGCGAATTTCTCCCGCAGACGCCCGCGATGTCCCAAATAGGAAGGTTTTGAATTGGCAGACATAATTTAATTATATGTTTTTTCCAGCGGTTTTTAATGGTAGAATACAAGAAAGTTTTTCTTTCTCTTTTTAACGGAGGCTGCCATGTCCTTAAAACTAGCCGTTATCGGAGCCGGACCCGCCGGATATCCCGCCGCTTTGACCGCCGCGCGGCTGGGAGCGGAGGTGAGCGTGATTGAACCTTCCGCTCTGGGAGGAGTATGCTTAAACAGCGGGTGCATCCCGTCCAAATCGCTTTTGGATGCGGCTCACCGTTTTGACGCGGGCAAAAGTCTGGCCGCATTGAGCCAAGACGGCCCCGCCGCACCGATCCCGGACTGGAGCAAAATACGCGCACGCCAGCAGGCGGTCACCGCCAAACTGACGGGAGGAATAGGCGTTTTATTCCGCCAGGCGCGCGTGGAATGGATAAAAGCCGCGGCTTCTTTTTTAGACGAACATACCCTGCGTCTGCAAGGGCAAGACGGAGAAAAAACTTTATCATTTGATTCTGTCATCATCGCCTCCGGCACCACGGCGTTTGTTCCCCCGTCGCTGGACAAAATCCGGGCGCGGGTATATGACAATAGCACGATTTTTGGCATAGAGCGCCTTCCTCAGACGCTGACTATTGTGGGCGGAGGAGTCATCGGCTGCGAATTTGCCACGCTGATGACGTCTTTGGGCGTACACGTTCATATGGTGGAAATGCAGCCGCGCCTGCTGCCCAATATGGACGAAAGTCTTTCGCGCGTGGTTTTGCAAAATTTACAAAAAAGAGGCGTCCAATTCTTTTTTGGTAAAAAAGCCGCGGATGCGCGCACGGAGAGTGAACAAGCCGTACTGATTTTGGACGACGGGACCGAACTCCGCTCCGACGCGGTACTGGCGGCCATCGGCCGTCAGTGCGACTTAACCTCCATGCACCCCGAAAACGCCGGACTGAGTTGGACGCGCAAAGGGCTGGAGGGAGTCAATCCGCACACTCTGCAAATAAAAGAACACATTTACGCGGCCGGAGACGTGACCGGCCTGTCGCTGCTGGCGCATGCGGCCAGCCGCCAGGGAGAAGTGGCCGCGGCCAATATCTGCGGACGCCCCGCAGAATACAACAACGATTTAATTCCTTCGGCGGTATATACCACGCCGGAAATCGCTTCCGTGGGCCTTACGCGCGCACAGGCGCAGCAGCGCGGACTGGAAGCCAGAAGCCGCAAAGCGTTTCTGATGGCCAACGGCCGCGCGTTAACCATGGACGCTCCGGAAGGATTTATAGAAATCGTCAGCGATAAAACTTCCGGCAAACTGCTCGGTGCGTCCGTCGCCGGACCGAATGCATCGGAAATCATCGGTTCGTTCTGCGTAGCTTTAACAGCTGGGATGACGGACGAGCAGCTCAAAAAAGTCGTTTTTCCGCATCCGTCCGTAGCGGAATCCATCACGGACGCTTTGAACAAATGACGCCCAATCTGACGATTATATTGGTTAAACCGCGCGACCCAAACAACATTGGGGCCGCCGCGCGCGCCATGGCCAATTTCGGTTTGGAAGAGCTCCGGGTCGTCAGCCCGTTTGAACCCACGTGGCGCAGCGCTGTCAGCGCAGTGGGCGCGCAAGACATATTACTCAAGGCGCGCTTATACGATTCGCTGCCGCAAGCGCTGGGAGAGTGTACTTTCTCTTTGGCGGCCACGGCTCTGAAAAACCGCAAACTGGGCCAACCCGTCATTTCTTTGCCGGATTTACCCGCACTGCTTGAAGAAAAAACGCCGGGAAAAACCGCCTTGGTCTTCGGCAACGAAAAAACGGGTCTGTCCAATGAAGACATTGCGCTTTGTTCGGCCGTTTTGCATATCCCCACAACGGCCAAACAGCCGTCGGTCAATTTGGCCCAGGCGGTTATATTGGCCTGCTACGAAATGGCACGCACCCGGCCTGCCAATCCAAAACCGGCCCCCGCCGCGCCGACGCGCGCCACATTCGCCCAAACCGAAATGGTGGTGGAAGAGCTGGAAGCTTTGATGCGGCGGGCCGAGTTAAAAACGGACTATTCTCCCGAGCAGCGTAAAAGCCTGCTTCGCGGTCTGCTGCATAAAACCGATTTATCCAAAAACGATTTGTTCTTTATAAAAACCTTCGCTTCGCATTTAAACGCATCATGTGGGAGGTCCTCCGATGAAAAACCCCAATCTTGACTCTGTGGAATTGTTCCTGATTAAAATGAAAAAGAAGGCCCGAATCCTCGGTCCGGCGGGCGTTCGGGCGCGCAAAATGTTAAAATATAGGCAAAACAAAGGGGATGCGCCCGTGCAACCAAACATTTTAGTCATCAATCCCGGCTCCACTTCCGACGATATAGGCTATTATCGCGGAGAAACCCCCGTTTTTGAAATTACCGTACGCTATTCCCAAACCGACCTGGAGCCCTACGAAGGCAAAAACATCACCGAGCAGCTCCCCCTGCGCCGGAAACTGATTTTGGACTTTTTAATAGACCACAAAGTGCCGCTGAAAGAAATCAACGCCGTCATCGGCCGCGGCGGATTCATCCGCTCCGTGGAAGGCGGGGTATATGCCGTCAACGACCAAATGGTTTCTGATTTAGAAACGGGCCGCTACGGCGGCATACACGCCAGCAATTTGGGCGGAATTTTGGCGCGGGAAATCGCCCAATACGCCAAGTGCCCCAGCTTTATCGCCAACCCGGTGGTCATTGACGAACTGCAGCCGTTGGCGCGCTACAGCGGCATGCCGGAAAACCCGCGTCTGTCCATTTTTCACGCGCTGAGCCAGAAACGCGTAGCGCGCATGATTGCCGAAAAACGCGGCTATAAGTACGAAAGCGTCAACTGCATCGTCTGCCACGGCGGAGGCGGCATATCCGTCGGCGCGCACTGCAAAGGCAAAGTGATTGACGTCAGCAACGGCTATGAAGGAGACGGCCCCATGACCCCTCAGCGCAGCGGCGCAGTGCCCGGCGCGGGACTGGTGGAAATGTGCTTTTCCGGCAAATACACCCAAAAAGACATCCGTCTGAAAATGCGCGGCAAGGGCGGCATCGCCGCTTACACGGGCACGTATGACGTCAAGGAGTTGGAAGAATTTATTCAGACCGGCAAAAAACGCCCCGGTTCGCTGATTCATTGCAGCAAAGAAAAAGCAAAAGAAGCTTTGGACGCCATGATTTACCAAATTTCCAAGGAAATCGGCGCATTAGCCGTCACGCTGCGCGGAAAAGTGGATTTTATCGCGCTGACCGGCGGACTAATGTTCAGCAAATACATTCCGCACGAAATCGGACGCAACACCAGCTGGATCGCCCCGATTTACGTTTTCCCCGGAAGCGAGGAAAAAGACGCCCTGCGCGACGCGGCGCGGCGCGCGCTGGAAGACCCCTCTATAGTTAAACATTATTCGTAAGGAGTTATATCATCATGAAATTCAACAGTTTCCAAGACCTCATTAACCAGGTTAAAGGCAAATCCAACCGCGTGATCGTCCCGGGCGCCAACAACAAAGAAGCCCTGGAAGCCATCAAAATGGCCGATGAAAACGGTCTGATTTCCCACGGTATCCTCATCGGACCTTTGGCCCAGGTGAAAGAAATGGTAAAAGCGGCCGGACTCAACGAAGACAAATTTGAGTTCATTGACTGCGAAGACGTGCCGACCATGTGCAAACTGGCCGTGGATCAAATTTTGGCCGGAAAAGGCGACTTTTTGATTAAAGGACTGGTGGACACCAAATATTACATGAAAGCCATTCTGAACAAAGACGCCCACTTGGTGCCGGAAGGCGCGCTGCTGTCCCACTTCGTGCTTTTCAGCACGCCCAAATACAAAAAACCCTTCGCCGTCACCGATTCCGCCGTTGTCATCGCTCCGACGCTGGAACAAAAAGCCAAAATCGTTCAAAACGCCGTGAACACCATGCACAAGCTGGGTCTGGAATGCCCCAAAGTGGCCTGCGTGTGCCCGGTGGAAAAAGTGAACGAAAAAATTCCCAGCACGGTGGAAGCTGCGGAACTGGCCAAAATGAACGCCGAAGGCAAAATCACGGGCTGTGTGGTGGAAGGGCCTTACGATCTGTACATTTCCCTTTCTGAGCAAAAAGCGGCCGAAAAAGGCATCACCGGCAAACAAGTGGCCGGCGACGCAGACATTTTGATGCTGCCGGATTTGGACGCGGCCAACCCGCTGTACAAGGCGTTGGCTTTCTTCGGCGACCATATGGAAGCGGCGGCCGTTTTGGTGGGGCCGAAAATCCCCGTCATTCTGCCTTCCCGCGCCGATGACCCGAAAGTGAAACTCAACGCCATCGCGTTGTGCTCTTTCCTTAAAGATCAGAAATAAATAAATGTTTGCGGCGGCCGGAAAATAACATTCCGGCCGCCGTTTTACGGATTTATGAAACGCAAACTGCTCGCACTGCTTAACCGGCATTACCGGAGATACCATGACTTGGCTTTCTACGCGCTGACGCTGCTCGTCATCGTGCTAGCCACGGCGCTGGCGCTGTCCATCACGCGCCGGAAAAATGAACAGGAACGAGCCAACGCACAGCAAAAAGAGCTGTCGGTTTCGGAATTTACCATTCGTCAAAAACCCATTTACGTGGCTTTGCAGGAAGCGGGGCTTTCCAACCGGGAAGTATCAGCCATTGTGGACAAGCTTAACTCCGTCGCGGACACCCGCAAACTGCAAAATACGGACCATTATTCCGTTTCCGTCACGCCAGACGGGCAGTTCGCCATGCTCCTTTTGCACAAGGGCCTTACGCATTATTACGTGGCCGACGCCGACGGACAACTGGTGGCCGGCGTATCAGACCGGGAAATACAGACGCGCGTCAAAAGCACGGCGGGCAAAATCAACGGCTCTTTATTTAATTCCATGCAGCACGACGACGTGACCGTCCCTCTCATTGTGGATTTGACGGACGCCTTCTCCTGGAACATAGACTTTAACACCGAAACCCGCAACGGAGACGAATTTGCCGCCGTCTGGGAAGAACATTACACCTCCGACGGCCAAATTACGGGGCAAGACCTGCTGGCCGCCATGTACAAAGGCCAAGTGACCGGGGAAAATTACGCTTTTTATTACAACGATGAATTTTTTGACGAAACGGGGAAAATCAGCAAAAAAATGTTTCTCAAATCCCCCATCAGTTTCCGCGGCGTGCGCATCACGTCCCGTTTCAATCCCAAACGGCTCCACCCCATTTTGCGCATACGCCGTCCGCATCTGGGCATTGACTACGCCGCCCCGACGGGAACGCCCGTACAGGCCGTGGCCGACGGAGTGGTCACTTTTGTGGGCAAGAAAGGCGGATTTGGCAATTACGTGGAAATCCGCCACGCCAATAACTACGTCACCTCGTACGGCCACCTCAGCCGCTTTGCGGGCAAAACCAAAAAAGGGGCCAAGGTAAAACAAGGCGACACCATCGCCTACGTAGGCAGTACGGGGCTTTCCACCGGGCCGCATTTGGATTTTCGTATCAAAGAACGCAATAAATTTGTAGACTTTCTAAAGATGAAAAACCGCAACTCCGCGCTGCGTTCCATACCCAAAGAACAGCGCGAAGACTTTGAGGAAATGAAAACGCTGTACCTCAGAGCTCTAAACGAGGCCCGCGCCGCAGGCGCGGCCCCGGCCGCCACAACGGCGGAGGACCCTAAATGAAAAAACGCATCGCCCTGACCGGCGGTCCCAACGGAGGAAAAACCACCGCGCTTTCGGTGCTGAAAGAAACTTTCGGCTCCAAGGTGGAAATCGTCCCCGAAGCCGCCACCATGATTTTTAGCGGCGGATTCCCGCGCAAAGACGGCAGCCCGGAACATGTACGCGCCGCCCAACGCATTATTTTTTACGCCACGCAACAATTGGAAAGCCTGGCCATGCAAACGTCCGAGGCGGACCTGATTATCTGCGACCGGGGCACCGTGGACGCCGCCGTATATTGGCCGGGAGGAATAGACAACTTTTTCTCTTCCATGGGCACCACGCTGGACGAACAGCTGGCGCGCTACGACGCAGTCATTCACCTCTCCCCCCCGCTGCGCGCGGAATTTTATCAGTCCACCCGCGTACGTACGGAAAGCCTGGAGGAAGCCTCCGGCATTGACCGTAAAATTTTGAAAATCTGGGAGCGCCATCCCAACCGCATGGTGCTTCCGTCCATGGACCACTTTTTTCAAAAAGCGGGCATTATCAAAGATTTTATAGAGACCCTGATTCCCCTCCAGGAGAAAAATAAATGAGCAAAAAGAAAATCGTTCTGACCGGCGGTCCCAGCGGCGGAAAAACCACCGCGCTGTCCATTTTAAAAGAAACATTTGGCAACCAAATCGCTTTGGTGCAGGAAGCCGCCACGTTGATTTACAGCGGCGGATTCCCGCGCAAAGACAACAGCCCCGTCCATATTGAGCACGCCCAGCGCATTATTTTTTACACGGTGCACCAGCTGGAAAATCTGGCCGCGGCCACTTCGGAAGCGAACCTGATCGTCTGCGACCGGGGCACCATTGACGGCGCGGTTTACTGGCCGCACGGCCCGGAAGATTTTTTCTCCGCCATGGGCAGCAGTCTGGAAGCGGAGTTGGCCCGCTACGACGCGGTTATTCACCTTTCCCCTCCGCCGGAGAAAGACTTTTACCAGGCCACCAACGTGCGCACGGAAACCATGGAACAAGCTTTTGCCATTGACGACAAAATCTTGCAAATCTGGGAAAAACACCCCAACCGCCTGGTCATTCCGCGCGACAAACATTATTTTGAAAAAGCCGAAATTATCAAAAATTTCGTGGAGAAACTGCTCCACTAATTCATTTAAGGAGTTTTAAAACCGTATGTGGAATCCGTTTAAGAAAAAAACCGACGGGGCCGCCGATGAAGCCGCCGCGCCGAAAGCGGGCGCACCCGCCAAAAAAGAAAGCATTGAAGAACGTATTGAGCGGGAAATAGACGCCTTGCCGGGCATGATCAAAAACAAACTCAAAGACCCGCAAATCAAGCAGCGTTTTATTGACATCGCCAAACGCATGGAAAAAGACGGAGTGGACTTCAAGAGTATCCGCCAAATGAAAAAATGGATGAAAGCCCATGAAGCCGAACTCAAAGCCGAACAAGCAGGCGGTGTACAAAAAGTGGAAACCGTTGTGCATGAAGGTCCGCGCATCGGGCGCAACGACCCGTGCCCGTGCGGAAGCGGCAAAAAATATAAAAAGTGCTGCGGCAAAGACAAATAATCCGTATATTTAAAAAGGCCTCCGTTTGGAGGCCTTTTTTACGAAAAAAACGAGTCAGCCCTCGTTAGGGCCGACCCGCTTTCTCAAATTTCCGCCGCCTATAAATACGCTTCTATCTCTTGATATACTTTATCCGCGACCAGCTCATAGCCCCGCGCGTTGGGATGAATTTGGTCAGACATCAGACCCCGCTGGCCAAATACGCCGTCCAATATTCCCGGTACGAACACGGCTCCCTTTTCCCGCGCCAGTTTTTTATACGCTTTGGTATATTTTTTCATACCGTAGTAGCCGCCCGTATCCACCACGACCGCCACAGCGCCGGCGGCCTGCACCGCGTCCACCATTTGCTCTACGGCGGACACGCTTTGCTCCAAAGCAACCCCGCGCATAAAGTCATTTCCCCCAAACTCAATAAGCACCATGTACGGATTCTGCGCCAACACGTCCGGCAAACGCCGGGGCGCGGCGTCGGCCGTGTCGCCGTTTAAACCCAAATTGACCACCGGACGGGCGGTTTTGCGCGCCAATAAAGCCGGATAGCTTTGTTCCTGCGCCGCACCGTGCCCGTATGTCAGGCTGTCTCCGAACGCCACGATACTCTCTCCCGGGTTGCCCAAATTTTTTATTTGCGTCTTTTCCCGTCCGAACATATAAAACGCGACCAAAGCCGCCAACAAAAGCAAAATGAATTTTTTCATGCTTCATTGTAGCAAAATAATCCGTTTTACGCGCGGGAACGGGCTTGACTTTTCCGTCTGGAAAGTTAAAATAAAAGTATGAGCACACTTCTTAGCCAAGAGACGCTGAACGCATTGGCCGAAGCCGCCGCCGAAGCCAAACGCCACTCTTACTCGCCGTACTCACATTTCAAAGTGGGCGCGGCCGTGCTGACCGACGACGGAAAAATCTACACCGGCACCAATATAGAAAACGCTTCCTACGGCCTGACCGTCTGCGCTGAGCGAAACGCCATTTTTAAAGCCGTGGGCGACGGCTACCGCAAGCTGGCGGCATTGGCCGTCTGCACGGACCCGGTGCCGGGGGACGGATTGGGTTCCCCCTGCGGGGCTTGCCGCCAGGTGATGACGGAATTTATGGAGCAGGACGCGCCGTTGTTGGTGGTATCCGTAAAAGCCGACGGCCAACGCAGCATATATGCCAAGCAGCTCAAAGATTTCATGCCGTACCCGTTTAACAAATTATAACTTCCAGAGGTCCCATGCAACGGACGCAATACAAAGGATTGGACGCTTTTCTGTTTGAAAACGATAAAGCGTCCCTGCTTATTCTGCCGGATTACGCCTGCAAAATGGCCAGTTTGGTTAAAAAAGACACCGGCCGGGAATTTTTGTTTCAGAGTTCGGCCGACGCCTTGACGCCGCCTCCTTACGCGGCGGCTTTTTCCGCTTATGATTCCAGCGGATTTGACGAAGTGCTGCCTTCCATAGACGCCTGCCCGTACCCGGACGGCCCCTTCAAGGGTGCGGCGATCCCCGACCACGGGGAAGTATGGGCGTTGAAATGGGAGCATACGCTTCACCCGGACGGAAACGGCCTGACCGCTTGGGCCACAAGCCCCGTACTGCCTTATAAATTCACCCGGGATTTGACGCTGGCCGGAGAGGAAGTCCGCCTGCGCTACACACTGGAGAACCTTTCTGACGCGCCTTTTGAATTTATTTGGACGCCGCACTGCCTGCTGAACTGCTCTCCGGATACGGTTCTGCTCATACCGGAGGATTTAACCGAAATCATGACGGTGGAGCATTCCACCCGGACGCTCGGCCCGTGGGGCACGCGCCACCGCTATCCGCTGACAACCGCCGTTGACGGACGGCAAATCAACCTGGCCGCCACGGAGCCGGCTTCGTCCGCGTCCTGCGAAAAATTTTATTTCACCCGGCCCAACAAACAAGGCTGGTGCGCAATCAAACACTCAGACAACGGCGACACGCTGACCTACCGCTACGACGCGGACAAAATCCCGTATCTGGCCGTTTGGAAAACCCAGGGCGGCTACCGCGGAGACTACAATTTGGCCCTGGAACCGTGCACCGGCGAATGGGACGATTTGTATGTGGCGCACAAAATCCGCCGCGCGGCGGTCTGCGCGCCCAAAGCAAAATATGAATGGAACTTTACCATGACGTTGGGACAGGAGCCTCTATGAACCGCCAAGAAATGATACAACACTTCCAAAAAATCTTTTCCACGCAGCAAACCCCGCGCGTCTTCTGCGCACCGGGACGCGTCAATCTCATCGGCGAACACACCGACTACAACGGCGGACACGTATTTCCGTGCGCGCTGTCTTTCGGCACATGGGCGGCGGGCGTAAAACGCGACGACACCAAAGTGCGTTTGTATTCGCTGAATTTTGAAAAAACGGGCATGATAGAAACAGACTTGTCCCGCGTGGTCTATGACAAAAAACAGGACTGGGCCAACTATCCGCTGGGCGTTTTATCCGTCCTCCTCAAAAGGGAGTACCCCGTTTCCTGCGGTATGGATTTGTTATTTTGGGGAAACGTACCGCTGGGGGCGGGCCTGTCTTCTTCCGCCTCCATTGAGCTGGCCGCCGCTGTCATGTTAAACGGCTTGTTTGATTTGCGCATCCCCAATTTTGAACTTTCCAAAATCGGCCAGGAAGCGGAAAACAAATTCGTGGGCATGAACTCGGGCATTATGGACCAGTTCGCCTCCGCCATGGGCAAAAAAGGCCGCGCCATTTTGCTGGACTGCAACACCTTAAATTACAAACTGGAACCGCTGAACCTCAAAGGCGTGTCCATCGTCATTTGCAATACCAACAAACCGCATAACCTCATCGAGTCCAAATACAACGAGCGGCGCGCGCAAAGCGAACACGCGTTAAAAGAGCTGCAAAGCAAGCTGCCCGTTCACGCGCTGGGAGAACTGAGCGAAGAAGAATTTGAACAAAACAAACAGCTGATCACGGACCCCGTAGAGCGCAAACGTGCCAAACACGCCGTATATGAAAACCGCCGCGCGCTGAAGGCCGCCAAAAAACTGGAAGAAGGGGATTTGGAAGCGTTTGGCAAACTCATGAACGATTCTCACGTCTCTCTGCGCGATGATTACGAAGTGACGGGCAAAGAGCTCGACGCCATGGCCGAGGCCGCCTGGAAACAGCCCGGCGTGCTGGGCGCGCGCATGACGGGGGGCGGATTCGGTGGCTGCGTGGTCGCGCTGGTAAAAGACGAAAACGTGGAAGACTTTAAACAAAATGTCGCCGCGCAATATGAGGCCGCTACGGGATACAAACCGGATTTTTATATTGCTTCGGCCGAAGACGGCGCGCGGGAAATCACGGAGTAATCCGCCGCATAAAAGAGCCGAATATTTTGAAATATAAAGGAGTCTTTATGAAAAATATTTTAGTCGTAGGCGGAGCGGGATACATCGGTTCCCACACCGTCAAAATGCTGGCCGAAAAAGGCTACAATCCCGTCGTATATGACAATCTGTCCAAAGGACACAAAGAAGCCGTGGAAGGATTTGCTTTTGAAGAAGGAGATTTGGGAGACAAAGCCCGCTTGGCGGACGTGTTTAAAAAGCATCAAATAGAGGCCGTTATGCACTTTGCGGCGTTTATTGAGGTGGGCGAAAGCGTCAAGGAACCTTCCAAATATTATCACAACAACGTGGCCAAAGTGCTCAATCTGCTCGACGCCATGAAAGACGCCGGCGTAAAATATTTCGTCTTTTCCTCCACCGCCGCCACCTTCGGCGAGCCCGTCAAAAACAAAATAGACGAAACCCACCCCCAGCTGCCCATCAACCCGTACGGCAACACCAAACTCATGGTGGAAAAAATGCTGGAAGATTTTGACCGCGCTTACGGCTTAAAAGCCGTCGCCCTGCGCTATTTCAACGCCAGCGGCGCCGACGACTCCGGCCACATCGGCGAATCCCACTCGCCCGAAACGCACCTCATTCCGCTGGTGCTGCAGGCGGCGGCAGGAAAACGTCCGTCCATCAAAATTTTCGGCAACGATTACCCCACGCCCGACGGCACCTGTATCCGCGATTACGTGCACGTCAACGATTTGGCGCGCGCGCATATTTTGGCCTTGGAAAAAATGGAAAAAGAAAACCAAAGCCTGCGTTATAACCTGGGCAGCGGCAGCGGCTACAGCGTGGCGGAACTGATCAAAGAAGCCAAAGCCGTCACCGGCATAGATTTTAAAGTGGAAACGGAAGGACGCCGCGCCGGAGACCCCGCCGTACTGGTGGCGGACCCGGCCAAAGCCGAGCGGGAGCTGGGCTGGAAGCCGCAATACGGTCTGCGCAAAATTATTGAAACGGCGTGGAATTGGGAAAAGAACCGGAGATTTTAACATGGCCGACATTTACACGCTGATAGACCAATTGACGGCCTACGCCGTAAAAAACGAACTGATTAACGAAGAAGACGTCATCTGGGCGCGCAACGAACTGTTGGCCGTGCTGGGCCTCAACGATTACCAGCCCTCCGGGTTTAAAGGGAAAATCCCTTCCCGCGTTGCGGACATTTTAAACCCCATGTGCGACTGGGCCGCCAAACAAGGTCTCATCTCTCCCGACACCGTCACCCAACGCGATTTGTTTGACACCAAATTGATGAACGTTTTCGCCGCGCGTCCTTCGGAAACCGTCGCGGATTTTTGGGTTTTGCACAAAACGTGCGGACCCGAAGCCGCCACGGATAAATTTTATCATGACGCACGCGCTTTAAATTACATCCGCACGGACCGCGTAGCCAAAAACCGCGTCTGGAAAGCAAGCACTCCTTACGGAAACTTGGACATTACCATCAACATGTCCAAACCCGAAAAAGACCCAAAGGACATCGCGGCCGCCCTGCAGGTAAAATCGGCCGGCTACCCGGCCTGCCTGCTGTGCAAAGAAAACGAAGGCTACGCCGGCCACGCTGCCCATCCGGCACGGCAAAACCTGCGGCTTATTCCGCTGGACCTGATCAAAGACGGCCGCCCGTGGTATTTACAGTATTCTCCGTACGTGTATTACAACGAGCACTGCATTTGCCTCTCCGGCAAGCATGAACCGATGAAACTGAGCAAAAAGAGTTTTGCGCGCCTGCTGGGCTTTGTGGAACTCCTGCCGCATTATTTCATCGGCTCCAATGCGGATTTGCCCATTGTGGGCGGGTCCATTTTAACCCATGACCATTTCCAGGGAGGACGATACGTCTTCGCCATGGAAAAAGCCCCCGTGGAGCAAACTTTCCGCCTCAAGAAATTCCCCAAAGTCAAAGCCGGCGTGGTCCGCTGGCCAATGAGCGTCATCCGTTTGACGGGCGGAAAACAAGATTTAATTGACGCCTCGGACTATATCCTAAAAAAATGGCGCTCCTACAGCGATCCGGCGGCGGACATTCTGGCCTTTACGGGAAGCACGCCGCACAATACCGTCACGCCCATTGCAAGGAGAAAAGGAAAAGACTTTGAAATCGACTTGGTGCTGCGCAACAACCGCACGACAAAAGAGTTTCCTTTGGGTATTTTCCACCCGCACGAAGAAGTGCATCATATCAAAAAGGAAAACATCGGGCTGATTGAAGTGATGGGGCTGGCGGTGCTGCCCGCGCGGCTGGCGGCGGAATTGGACGAATTAGGAAAACTGCTGATAAAAGCCGATCTCCGCTCCGTACAAAAAAATCCCGCACTAGCCAAGCATGCCCCGTGGGCGCAGCAGTTGTTGAATAAATATAAATTCACCCCGGGAAACGCGCAGAAAATCCTGCAAAAAGAAGTGGGAGCCGTTTTTGCCCGCGTGCTGGAATACGCCGGGGTTTATAAACGAACGCCGCAAGGCCGCGAAGCTTTCGGCCGTTTCCTGCAAAAACTCTAAACAAAAACGCCCCCGGAAAAACCGGGGGCGTTTTTATTCTTTCCAATTAAATGGGCCAATATCCTTCTTCTTCGTCCCCCGTACTCAGAGAGCTGCAGAAAGACGTACCTTTTTCGGTTTTGGGAATGCAGAAAGTTCCCGCTTTGGGAGGCAAGCCGGACAGACTCTCCCTTTGGGCCAAATCCATCATGGCCGGAGTAAGAGATATCAAGCCGTAATCTCCCTGCTTTTGTTCCGCTACCGCCGCGCCGTAAAAGCCATACTGAAAATGTTTCCCTTCATAAACCAGTGTGCTGCCCGATTCCCCGGGCAACCCTTCAAACGCCACGGAAGGCTCAAAACAGTCCACGCCGGATAACAGACACATTTCCACATTGTCACAAATCCGTTTCATTACCACCACGGCTTCCGCCGCGCGGCCGCGTTCCACGGCTTTTTCATACAAAGGCAACGCCACCGAAGCCAACACGCCTATAATCAACACCACCACCAAAAGCTCTATCAGCGTAAAACCTTTTTTCATATATTCTCCAGGGGTTCCTTGCAGGTAAATACCCTCCTACAAAGAAAATGTATCAAAAAGAAAAAACAAGAGTCAATCTTTTTTCAAGCGACTCTTTTTTACAAATCTTCCCTAAAAATTATAGAACAAATTATAGAACTTTTGTATAATATAAACAAATATGAAACAATTACACGCCAAACAACGGCAATTGCTGGAAATTTTAAAAGACAATATCTCCGACCCGTTGACGCTGGACGAATTGGCGCTCCGGCTGGGCGTCAGCGGCAGAAGCGTGGCGTTTCACCACGTCAGACAATTGGAAAAAAAAGGATATCTTAAACGCAACCCGGAAAATCCGCGCGATTATATCGTGTTGGACGACCCGGAACGCAACGTCGTCTATCTGCCCATGTACGGCTGCGCCAAATGCGGCCCCGAAGGAACCCTGTTAAGCGGAGCTCCCACCCGTGTGGTGCCGGTGGACCCGAGCATGATTTCTTTCCCCGCGCGAAAAGGGTTTATGGTGGAAGCAAAAGGCGATTCTATGGAAAACGTCATCGCTCCGCGCGACTGGCTGATTGTGGAGCAAAACCGCTGTCCCAAAAACAGAGACATCGTGGTCTGCGTCAACCAAGGGGAAGTAATGGTCAAACGCTTCAGCCAAGACGGCGAAAATATTATTTTGGAATCCCAAAACAAAAAATATTCTCCCATCGTGGCGGACCGGTTCAGCTTTCACGTGGAAGGCATTGTGCGCAGCATTATCAAAAGAAATTTCTAAATTTGCGCCGGGAGCCGTTTTCCCGGGGCAATTAGTCATAACCTCAAAACGGGGCCCCTTAAGGAGCCCCGTTCTTTTTTCAGAAATATGTTGGCCGATGCGAAAGGACTTTTCAATCTTTGGGCGTATGACGGCGCGGACGGCCGGTGTATTTATGCAGAAAATCGTGCAGTTTGTCCAATGTTTCGCGGCTGACGGTATGCTCCATTTTGCACGCGTCAATGTCGGCCGTTTTGGGCCCGACACCGATCACTTCCGTCAGAAAACGGCTTAAAATACCGTGACGTTTTTTTACATCCTCTGCGGCGCGGCGGCCTTTGGCCGTCAACGTGACGCCGCGGTACGGCTCATGCTTCAAATACCCCTTCTCCGCCAGCACCTTCAGCGCGCCCGTCACGCTGGGCGTTTTGACTCCCAGCAAATCCCGCACATCAGTCACGCGGGCCAGCCCCTCTTCGTTGCCGGCCAGTGAAATAGCCTCCAGATAGTCTTCCATATTGGAACTTAAATGCGTCGCCATGCGCCCCCCGTTTAAGTAAAACTAACTTTTAAATATCATAACATATTGTCCGGCCGGACACGGAGTTTTTTTGCGCTTGCTTTCCCCGCAATTGTTGTTATAATAAAAGTAGGCGCACGCCTAAGGAGAAACCATGGACATCCAAAACTACACCGCAGATTTTCTGGACCGCCTTTCCAAACGCGATCCGGCGCAGAAAGTATTTCAGCAAGCCGTCAAAGAAGTGGTGGGCAGTCTGGCCCCCGTCCTGGAGCAAAACCCCAAGTACATCAAAGAAAAAATTTTAGACCGCATTTTAGAGCCGGAACGCATGATTATCTTCCGCGTACCCTGGCGCGACGACAAAGGGGAAATTCACGTGAACCGCGGGTTCCGCATTCAATACAACAGCGCGCTGGGCCCCTACAAAGGCGGCATTCGTTTCCAC